>NZ_JBVVPQ010000022.1:47282-92911 GCF_055811695.1 Bradyrhizobium sp. MI1.3
GCGGGCTGCCGGCCCCCGGCCGCGCGGGCGGGGCGTTTTGTCCTGCGGGGCCGGGGCCGGGTTTGGGCGCCGGGCGGCGGCCCCCCCCCGGCGCGCGCCGCGCGCACGCCCCGGGGCGCCGCGCGCGCCCCGGCCATGCTGTTTTTCGGCTGCCGGCATCCCGACCAGGATTTTCTCTACGCGAACGAGTTGAAGGCGTTAGCAGCAAGCGGCATCACCGAGCTGTTCACCGCGTTCTCGCGTGCGGAAGGACCGAAGACCTATGTGCAGCACGTCCTCGCCGCGCAGAAAGACAAGGTCTGGCCGCTAATCGAGCAGGGCGCGATGGTCTATGTCTGTGGCGACGGCAGCAAGATGGAGCCCGACGTGAAGGCGGCGTTGGTCGCGATCCATCGCGAGAAGAGCGGCAGCGATGCCGCCACGGCCGCGCGCTGGATCGAGGAGATGGGCGCGAAGAACCGGTATGTGCTGGACGTGTGGGCGGGAGGGTAGGCCGGTTCGTAGCCCGGACGGAGCGCAGCGAAATCCGGGGCGATTTTTCCTCACGCGCGCGCTTCCCGGATTGCGCTTCGCTCCATCCGGGCTACGAAGCTACGAAGGAAATCGTGCTAAAGCTTCCGCATGATTCCCTGGGAAAAGATCGACACCGCCAAGATCCCCGGCTCCGATGAAGAGCTTCGCCTGATGCGGCGAGGCAAGGAGTTTTCCATCAAGCTCGGCACCAACGAGCTGATGAACAACCGCCTGTCAGGCTCGGAGGCCGCGCTCGCCACACTCGCGGCGAAGCAGATCGAGACGGTCGCAAAACCCGTCGTCCTCATCGGCGGCCTGGGCATGGGCTTTACGTTGCGTGCGGCCCTGACCGTGCTCGGAAGCAAGGCGAAGATTGTGGTCTCCGAGCTCGTGCCGGCGGTGGTCGCCTGGGCGCGGGGCCCGATGGCGCAGGTGTTCGGCGACAGTCTCGATGATGTCAGGGTGAGCATACGGGAAACCGACGTTGGCGAAATCATCCGGGCGCAGCGGTCGGCATTCGATGCCATCCTCCTCGACGTCGACAACGGGCCAGAAGGGCTGACCCGGAAGGGCAATGATGCGCTCTACAATGCGAGCGGATTGAAGGCAGCGAAGACGGCGCTGCGGCCGGGAGGCGTGCTCGCGGTCTGGTCCTCGGGGCCCAACCCGGCCTTCACCAAGCGGCTCGGCAGCGCCGGCTTCGAGGTCAACGAAGTCAATATCCGCGCTACCGGAAGAGGCGGTGGCGCACGTCACGTGATCTGGATGGCCAGGAAGAGCTAGGCGGCTATTTGTAACCCGGATGAGCGCAGCGAAATCCGGGACGGTCGATCCACGCAAGAACCCGGATTGCGCTGCGCTCCATCCGGGCTACGGCTCCGAGCTAGAACATCGTGTTGTTGTTCGCCGGATTTTCCGGGATCGGTTGAACGACGTCCCAGTGTTCGACGACCTTGCCGTTCTCCAGCTTGAAGATGTCGACGATCGCGTTGCCCCTGCTGCCGGGCTCGCGAACCGCGTGAACGTGCAGGATCACGTAGTCGCCATCCACGAAGCTGCGCTTGATCTCGCTGTGCGAGTTCGGGAATTTCTCCCGGAGGAAGCCGATGAATTTTCGGAAGCCGTCCGGACCATCTGCCGCGTTTGGGTTGTGCTGGACGTAGCGGTCGCCGACATGGGCGAGGGCTGCATCGGCGTCCTTTTGGTTGAGCCCCTTCTCGTAGAACGCAAGCACAGTTTTGCGATTGGCTTCTTCTTGCGCGCTACCCGCCATCGCGACGCCACCGGCGAGGGACAGCGTGAGGACTGAAGCGGCGACGATTGCGGCTGACCGGACGATGAGATGCATGTGAACTCCGAGAGGCCGCAGCCTCTTTGTTGGCGAGTGAGGTTCTCGGCGATTGAAGGACGCCTGTATAGCTTTCGTTCCGGCACGCGTTAAGAGAGTAACCGGCAGCTCACATGGTCACCGCGAGGAGACCTTCTGTGCCGATCAATCTACGCCGCCTGCGCCGCTGCGCCATGCGCGTGCTTGGCGATGGCGCCGATGATCTCCGGCCAGAACCGCATCGGCAGCGCGTGGCCCATGCCGTCGATCATCAGCAGCTTGGCGCCCGGAATTGACTCTGCCGTGTCCCTGCCGCCCTCGGGGCGGACCAGCGGATCGACGGTGCCGTGGATCACGAGCGTCGGCGTCTTGACGCCGTGCAGCCGCTCCTTGCGGCTGCCGGAGGCGAGCACGGCGCGGAGTTGCCGGCCGACGCCGGCCGGATTGAGCCCCCGCGCGAACACGCGCTCGGCACGACCGGGATCGAGCGCCTCTTCCTCCGGAAAGGACCCGGCCCGCAACACGTTCCAGGTTTGGCCGTAACGGGCGATAAACTCCTCCTTGCTGCGCGGCGGCGGCGCCATCAGCATCGCGGCGGCCTCACGTGTCGGGGGCGGCACGCGCGGATTGCCGGTCGTCGACATGATCGATGTCAGTGAGCGCACGCGCTCGGGAAACGACAACGTCACTTCTTGCGCAATCATGCCGCCCATGGACGCCCCGACCAGATGCGCCGACTTGATGCCGAGTGCGTCCATCAGCCCGACCGTGTCTTTCGCCATGTCGATCAGCTTGTAGGTGGCCGCAACGGGAATCCTGAGGAAGCGGAGCTTCAACAGCTCGAGCGGCGTCAGACGCTTGCCGCCTGCGAGATGGCTTGACTTGCCGATGTCGCGATTATCGAACCGGATGACGCGAAAGCCGCGCGCGGCGAGCTGCTCGCAGAACGCATCGTCCCAGTGGATCATCTGGGCGCCTAACCCCATGATCAGCAGCAGCGGCTCGGCACTGTCGTTGCCGAAAGTCTCGTAACAGATGTCGATGCCGTTGGCGTGGACGGTTTGCGGCGGCTGATAGGCGTTCACGGGTGCGTTCCCTCGGCTTTTGATCAGTGCTGTATCGCACGGTTTCTCCTCGCGATGAAGCCGCGTCCGCGACACCGGACCCGCTGCTTGCCGGTTGACCGGCACCGCGCAACGGTGTGGTATGGCGAAAAAGGAAGGGCATCGAAGCTCTCGATCTCAGGAGGACGCCGATGACCGATAAGAGCAATGACCCCGTTGCCATGTGGCAGAAGATGATTGGCGAGATGGAGAAGGGGTTCAACTCCTTCGCCAATCAGGCCATGTCGTCGCCCGAGTTTTCGCAAGCCGTGAACCGAGCCGGCGGCGTTGCTGCAGGTGCTCAGAAGCAGCTCGGCGATCTCATGGAGAAATATCTGGTCTCCATGAATCTGCCGAGCCGGGACCAGGTCACCGGCCTTGCGGAACGGCTGCAGTCCATCGAAGGACAGATCGGTGAGATCAAGTCGATGCTGAGCCAGATGGCGGCAAGTTCCGGCATTTCTCAGGGCTCCGACACCGCAATGCGCCCGCCGCGCACCAAGCGCCCGCCATCTGAAGGCGGAGAGCAGACATGAATGCACCCGCCGGATTAGACTTCGCAGGAATCCCGGAGCGCATCCAGTCCGAGGTGCAACGCGCCATCCAGCGCAGCATCAAGGGCGTCGAATATTTCTCGACGTCCGGTCCCACGCTCGGCTCGACTCCGAAGGACGTGCTGCATTCGCGCGGCACGATGAGCCTCTACCATTATCGGCCGATGTCCGATGAGATCTATCGAATTCCGATCTTGATCGTGATGGCGACCACCAATCGCGGTTACATTCTCGACCTCGTGCCCGGCCAGAGTTTCATCGAGTTCCTGTTGAAGCGCGGCTACGACGTCTACATGCTCGACTGGAGCGCGCCACGGCCGGAGGAGAAGAGCCTCCGCATGGAGGACTATGTCCTCGACTTCATCCCGGACTGCATCCGCCGCGTGCAGCAGGATTCCGGCGAACAGGACGTCTCCGTCATCGGTTATTGCTTCGGCGGCGTGCTGTCGCTGCTCTACGGCTCGATCCACAGGGACGGGCCGATGAAGAATTTGATCTGTTTCACCACGCCGATCGACTTTCGCGAGATGAAACTGTTCTCGAACTTCTCCGACCGTCGCTATTTCGATGTCGATCGCCTCGTCGACAGCGTCGGCAACGTGCCGCCCGAGATGATCCTGTCGTCGTTCGAGATGCTGCGCCCAGCCTCGCGTACCGTCAGCCAGATCCAGCTCTGGGAAAACATCTGGAACGACGAGTTCGTCAAATCCTACCGGATGTTCGACCGCTGGGCGACCGACACGCTGCCGCTGGCCGGCGAATATTTCCGCACCATCACCAAGGACCTGATGTGGGACAACAAGCTGTTCAACGACACCATGTCGGTCGGCGGCCGTGCGGCGAAGCTCGAGGACATCAAGGTGCCGTTCCTGCATGCGGTCGCCGAGCATGACCACATCGTGCCGTATGAGGCAGCAAAGCACCTGATCGCCAAGATCGGGTCCGAGGACAAAGAGGAGGTGATGCTGAAGGGCGGTCACGTCTCGCTCGTCGCCGGCGCCAATGCGGTGAAGCGGCTATGGCCGAAACTGGATTCCTGGCTGGGGAAGAGATCGACATGAGTGAGCAGCGTTCCTATCCGCGTCACGTCAAGACGGACGCCGGCGATATCGAGATCCGCCTGATGTCGCCCGCGGACGAAGCCGCGGTGCTCGCCTTCGGCAAGGGCCTGCCGACCCACGACCTTTTGTTCCTGCCGCGCAACATCAGTGAGCCGAAGGTGCTCTCCGCATGGGTCAAGGAGATCGAGCGCGGCGCTATCACGAGCCTGCTCGCGGTCAGGGGCGGCACGGTCGTCGGCTGCGGCACGCTGGTGCGCGATCCGCACTCCTGGTCGCCCCATGTCGGCGAGATCCGGATGGTGGTTTCGCTCGACGTGCGCGGGAAGGGGGTGGGACGGACGCTGTCTCAGGAGACGTTCGCACTCGCGCTCGGCGCCGGCCTCGAGAAGCTCTCGGTCCAAATGACGGTCGATCAGCAGGCGGCGATCACGCTGTTCGAGAGCCTCGGCTTCAAGGCCGAGGCTCTGCTGCGCGATCACGTCCGGGACGTCGATGGCAAGACCCACGATATCGTCGTGCTCGGGCACAACATCGCGCAGGTCCAGGCCCAGATGGAGGCCTATGGGCTGCCCGGTGCCGTCCAGCACTGAGAACCTCTCAGCGGGTGTCTGGGAACCTGGATGGTCAGGGAGGCGCCAGACTGCCTCTCATTAAGGCCGTTCACAGTTCGTGATATCGCAGTGCAATATGGATATTGCATCGCACAATTAACTATGCCATATAAGCCGTGCCCCGGGCCAAAACGGACGGGGTGAGCCCATAGCTCAACCAATGAGGATGGAGAGACCCCAATGACCACCGAAACCAACACCGCTTTCGAAGGCTTCAAGGACGCGTTCAAGAACATCCAGAACCTGGAAGTTCCCGAGGCCGCCCGCGAGTTCGTCAAGAAGTCCGCCAATACCGCCAAAGACCGTGCTGCCGAGGTGTTCGCGGGCTCCGAGCGCGTGACTGCCGCCGTCGAAAACGCGGTGACCGAGTCCGTCACCGAAGCCGGCAAGATCAGCCGCAACATCCAGCAGGCGATCTACGAGGACGCCGACGCGTTCTTCGCGGGCATCGACAAGCTCGCGTCCGCCAAGTCGTTCAGCGAAGCTATCGAGATCCAGTCCGGCCTGCTCCGCGCCCGCGGCGAAGCGTTCGTCTCGCGCGCCAAGGCGACCACCGACTATTTCGGCAAGCTCGCCGCCAACGGTGCGAAGTCCGCTCAGGACAATTTCGCCAAGGTCTACAACAAGACCGCCTGATCTGCCTGAGACGAAAAACTGAATTTGAGGCCCGCTTCGGCGGGCCTTGTTTTTTGCGCCGCGTCATCATCGGTCGTCATTCCGGGGCGCCCAAAGGGCGAACCCGGAATCTCGAGATTCCGGGTCCGGTCCTGCGGACCGTCCCGGAATGACGTAACCTTGGTGAATCATGACTCCACCCGCCACCTTCTCCTTCGATTCCCCCGGCGACGCAGAACGCGCGGCCGAATTGCGCCGCGTGAAAGCGCTGGCGACGCTGGTGCTGGGCTCGACGCTTGTCCTGTTCGTCATCGCGAAATGGCTGCTGCCCGTGCATCCCGTGTTCGGATTCATCGCAGCCTTCGCCGAAGCCGCCACCATCGGCGGGCTCGCCGATTGGTATGCCGTCGTCGCGCTGTTCAAGCGGCCGCTGGGCCTGCCGATCCCGCACACCGCGATCATCCAGAGCAATCAGGCCCGCATCGCCGACAAGCTCGGCGAATTCATCCAGGTGCATTTCCTCGAGGCTGCTCCCGTTGAGGCCAAGCTGAACGAGATCGATTTCGGCTCCTTCGTCGCCGACTGGCTGCGCGATCGCAAGCGTAGCGATGACCTCGCGCGCTTTGCGCTGCGCCTGCTGCCGGAGGCGGTTTCTGCGACGGAAAGCTCGGGCCTGATGACCTTCATCCTTCGCCGCATGTCATCGCAGCTCCAGGCGATCGACCTCGCGCCGCTCGCGGCCGGCACGTTGCGCGGCTTCGTTGCCGAGGGACGCCACCAAATCCTGTTCGACGATCTCCTGCGCGTGATGCACGAGACGCTGAACCAGACCGAGACGATGGCGATGATCCGCGAGAAGGTGCGCGCGGAATTGCCGACCCTGCTCAGGCTCTACCGGGCCGACAAATTTCTGGTGAACAAGATCGTGGCCTCCGCCACCGCGTTCTTCAATGAAGTGCGCAGCGATCCCAAACATCCGTTCCGCGGCGAGTTCGACCGCATGGTGCTGAGCTTCGTCGATCGGCTTGGCACCGACCAGGCCTATATCGACCGCATCGACGGTTTGAAGCGCGATCTGCTCGCGCGTCCCGAGCTCGCCGATCTCGCCCGCACCGTCTGGGCCAACACGCGGTCCTTCATCGAGCGTAGTGCAAGCGGCGAGACGCAGGTGCTGCAGCATCATCTCGCCGGCATGTGTGTCGCGGCGGGCGAAGCGCTCGCCGGCGATGCCGAGCTTCGCGGCGAGATCAACAAGGGTCTGGTCGCGGTGCTGCGCAGTTTCGTCGCGGACCAGAAGAGCGGCGTTTCGACCTTCATCTCCGACCAGGTGAAATCGTGGGACATGGCGCAGCTGATTTCGCTGATCGAAATCAACATTGGCCGCGACCTGCAATACATCCGCTTCAACGGCTCGCTGATCGGCGGGCTCGCGGGCCTTGGGCTTTACTCCGTAGAATTCCTGCTTCGATTGTTGTGACTTTTGCGTCACGGACGCCAGCATTAACGCGCAGGCCTATTGTGGCCCCGGGTTTCACCCGCTTGAATGTCGGGAACCCGCTGCCTAGCTGATTCATGGTGCGCTGCGGAACGTTCGAAAAGCTGGCGTGTTGGAATTCATACCCATTTGCCGGCCTCGCAGCCGGTGATCTTTTCAGCATTTCTTCCGAGGGACCATTGATGACCGCTACCGCCCAGACGCTGAGCCCGCCGTCTCGTACCCTGATGTTCCTGGAAGGGCGAGCGATCCACGAGTTCGGCGCATTCCTCGGCGCGCTGCCGCTGCTGAGCCTTGCGCCGCGCGGCGATGGCCATCCGGTGCTGGTGCTACCGGGCCTCGTGGCCTCCGACGGGTCCACGCGCGCGTTGCGCACGTTTCTGTCGGGCAAGGGCTATGCGGTGAGCGGCTGGCGCCAGGGCCGCAATTACGGCCTGCGCGAGGGCGTGCAGCACGCGATGGTGGATCTGGTTCAGGAGCTGAGCGACAGGCATGGCCGCAAGATCAGCCTGGTCGGCTGGAGCCTCGGCGGTCTCTATGCGCGCCAGCTCGCCAAGATGATGCCCGACCGCGTACGCCAGGTGATCACGCTCGGCAGCCCCTTTGCCGGCGATCCGCATTCGACCAATGCCTGGCGCGTCTATGAATGGGCGAGCGGACGGAAGTCCGACGAGGTCGATCCGCAGTTCGGCGGCGATCTCGCCGTTCCGCCGCCGGTGCCGACCACGGCGATCTTCAGCCGCACCGACGGCGTCTGCGCCTGGCAGGGCTGCATGGAGAAGACGGGCGCGCAGACCGAGAGCATCGAGATCGAGAGCAGCCATTGCGGCATGGGCCATCATCCCGCCGCTGTCTTCGCGGTGGCTGATCGCCTTGCGCAGAGGGAGGGCAGCTGGCGTCCCTTCGACCGCAGCGGCTGGCGCAGCGTGGTCTATCCCGATCCGCATCGGTAGTTCTTTGCCTCTCCCCGTAAGAACGGGGCGAGGGAGAAGGCCGTCGCACCGGTCCATTGTCGCGCCCGCACCAAACGCGCTATGCCTCGCGCATGGCGCATCCGTTGTCCCGCATCATCGAGCAGCTCAAGCGCGAGCCGTCGCGCACCGGCTCTATCGTCATCACCGTGTTCGGCGATGCCATCGTGCCGCGTGGCGGCTCGGTATGGCTCGGCACGCTGCTGGAATTCTTCGAGAGCCTGGACATCGACAGCGGCGTGGTGCGTACCGCGATGTCGCGGCTTGCCGCCGATGGCTGGCTGACGCGCGAAAAGGTCGGCCGCAATAGCTTCTACCGCTTGGCTGACAAGGGCCGCCAGATCTTCGGGGCTGCGACACGCCATATCTACGATCCGCCGCCATCCGACTGGACCGGGCGCTTCGAGCTGCTTCTGATCGGCAATGGCGAGGATCGGGATGCCTCGCGCGAGGCGCTCCGCAATGCCGGCTTCGGCAGTCCGCTGCCGGGCGTGTGGGTCGCCCCGTCAGGTGTGGCAGTGCCGGATGAGGCCGCGGGCGCCATCCGTCTGGAAGTCTCGGCCGAGGATGACAGTGGTCGCCGGCTACTCAGTGCGAGCTGGCCGCTGGATCGCACCGCGGACGCCTATCTCAAGTTCATGAAGACGTTCGAGCCGCTGCGCGCCGCGATCGCGCGCGGCACGGGCTTGTCCGAGACCGACGCCTTCACGGCGCGCATCCTCCTGATCCACCATTACCGCCGGGTCGTGCTGCGCGATCCGCTCCTGCCCGAAAGCCTGCTTCCGGCGGACTGGCCGGGCAGGGCTGCCCGCGCGCTGTGCGGCGACATCTATCGCGCGCTGCTTGCCCCATCGGAACAATGGCTTGATGGTCATGGAACCAATGAAAAGGGGCCATTGCCGCCGGCGCGAAAACTGCTGGAACGAAGATTTGAGGCTTGATCGTTATGTTACAGAAATATCTTGCATGAGATAATTCTTGTTATATATTGCCTCTCAATAAAACGGGAGGATGCGCATGTATACCCAGGCGCTGAACACGGCCGAGACCGATGATCGCGGCCTCGAGGATGCGGCCAAGGCTGCGCAGTTCCAGACGCGCATCGATGCCGAGGAGCGCATCGAGCCGAACGACTGGATGCCGGCGGCCTATCGCAAGACGCTGACGCGCCAGATCTCCCAGCACGCTCATTCCGAAATCGTCGGCATGCTGCCCGAAGGCAACTGGATCACGCGCGCGCCGTCCTTGCGTCGCAAGGCCGCGCTGCTCGCCAAGGTGCAGGACGAGTGCGGCCACGGGCTTTATCTCTATGCTGCGGCCGAGACGCTCGGCACGTCGCGCGAAGAGCTGGTAGACGCCATGCTCGCGGGCAAAGCCAAATATTCCTCGATCTTCAACTATCCGACGCTGACCTGGGCCGACATCGGCACCATCGGGTGGTTGGTCGACGGCGCCGCGATCATGAACCAGATCCCGCTGTGTCGCTGCTCTTACGGTCCCTATGCGCGCGCGATGATCCGCGTCTGCAAGGAGGAGTCGTTCCATCAGCGCCAGGGCTACGAGATCATGCTGACGCTGTGCCGCGGCTCGGACGAGCAGAAGGCGATGGCGCAGGATGCCTTGAACAGGTGGTGGTGGCCGGTGCTGATGATGTTCGGCCCGCCCGATGCCACCAGCCAGCACAGCGACACCTCGACGAAATGGAAGATCAAGCGCTTCTCCAATGACGAGCTGCGCCAGAAATTCGTCGATGCCACCGTGCCGCAGGCGCAATATCTCGGCCTCGCCATTCCCGATCCCGGCATGATTCAGGATGCCGACGGGCGCTGGCGCTACAGCGAGATCGACTGGACCGAATTCAAGCAGGTGCTCGCCGGCAACGGCCCCTGCAACCGTGACCGGATGGCTGCGCGCCGTAAGGCGCACGACGAGGGCGCCTGGGTCCGCGAGGCGGCAGCTAGCTACGCCGCAAAGCGCGCGCAGCGTCGAACTGCACAAGCGGCAGAGTAGGGAGATCACGATGGCCACGCCGAACACGCCGCTGTGGGAAGTCTTCATTCGCAGCCGCAACGGGCTCGCGCACAAGCATGTCGGATCGCTGCATGCGAGCGACGCCACCATGGCCCTGCAGGCCGCCCGCGACATCTACACCCGCCGCGGCGAGGGCCTGTCGATATGGGTCGTGCCATCCACCGAGATCACTGCGAGCGATCCCGCCGAGAAGGGCATGATGTTCGAGCCGGCGGAATCGAAGATCTACCGTCATCCGACGTTCTATGAAGTGCCTGAGGAAGTAGGACACATGTAGCTCTTTCTCCTCATGGTGAGGAGCCGCGAAGCGGCGTCTCGAACCATGAAGGCCCGTGACCCGCGGCCCATCCTTCGAGACGGCGCTTCGCGCCTCCTCAGGATGAGGTTGGAACAAGTGGATAGGACAGATGCCCGTCGCCAACATCCAGGTCTCCGAAACACCGCTGGTGCTGTACGCGCTGCGCCGCGCCGATGATGCGCTGATCCTCGGCCACCGGCTGTCGGAATGGTGCGGGCACGCGCCGATGCTGGAAGAGGACATGGCGCTCTCCAACATCGCGCTCGACCTGATCGGCCAGGCCCGCGAGCTCTACACCTACGCAGCCAAAGCCGAAGGCAAGGACAACGACGAAGACAAGTTCGCCTACCTTCGCGATGTCAGGCAGTATCGCAATCTGCTGCTCCTCGAGCAGCCGAACGGCGACTTTGCCCAGACGCTGGTGCGGCAGTTCTTCTATTCCGCCTTCGCCGATCTCTACTGGCGCGCCATGATGACCTCGCGCGATACGACACTCGCGGCCATTGCCGCCAAGTCGGAGAAGGAGAGCGCCTATCATTTGCGGCATTCCTCGGAGTGGATCATCCGGCTCGGCGACGGCACCGACGAGAGCCATGCCCGCGCGCAGGCTGCGATCGATCATCTCTGGGCGTTCACCGGCGAGATGTTTGCCGTCGACGACGGCGAGCGCGCCTTGATCCATGCCGGTATCGCCGTAGACCCAGGGACCTTGCGGGGTCGCTGGCTGACGACACTCTCGGATGTGATCGGCGAAGCAATGCTCAAGCTGCCGCAGAACGACTGGATGCAGCAGGGCGGCCGCGTGGGCCGGCACAGCGAGCATCTCGGCCATCTTCTCTCCGAGCTGCAATCGATACAGCGCACTTTCCCGGGGCAGACATGGTGACGGTGCTGGAGCCCCATAACGAACTGCGCCAACGGGCCTGGGACGCCGCGGCGAGCGTGGTCGATCCCGAAATTCCGGTTTTGACCATCGCCGATCTCGGCGTGCTCCGCGATGTCGTTGTCGACGGCGATCACGTCGAGATCGCGATCACCCCGACCTATTCGGGCTGCCCGGCCATGAATATGATTGCGCTCGAAATCGAGGTCGCGCTGGAGCGCGCTGGTTTCCATCGTCCAAAGGTCCGCACCGTGCTGTCCCCGGCCTGGACCACGGACTGGATGAGTGAAGAGGGCCGCCGGAAGCTTCACGCCTACGGCATCGCGCCGCCGCAGGCCTCGAATTCACGCCGCGCGCTGTTCGGCGAGCAAGCCGTTGTGTGCCCGCAATGCAGCTCGGCGGATACCGAGCTGCTGTCCGAATTCGGCTCCACCTCCTGCAAGGCGCTCTGGCGCTGCAGAGCCTGCCGCGAACCCTTCGATTATTTCAAGTGTCATTGATCATGTCAGCAGCCGCACCACGCTTCCATCGCCTGGCCGTCAACGACCTCCGCCGCGAGGCGTCGGACGCCATATCGCTGACATTCGCCATCCCGGCGGAGCTTGCGACCGACTACGCCTTCACACCCGGCCAATACCTCACACTCCGCACCATGCTGGATGGCGAGGAAGTGCGCCGCTCCTATTCGATCTGCTCCGGGCCCGACGACGGCGAGATACGCATCGCGGTCAAGAAGGTTGATGGTGGCGCGTTTTCGAGCTGGGCAGCGGACGATTTGAAGTGCGGCGACGCGCTGGACGTGATGACGCCCACGGGACGTTTCGGCGTGATCCCGCCGACGGGCGCTAGCCGCATCCATGTCGGCTTTGCCGCAGGCTCCGGCATCACGCCGATCCTTTCGATCGTCAAGGGCACGCTTGCGCGCGAGCCGGGCAGCCAATTCTTCCTGTTCTACGGCAATCGCACGACGGACAACATCATGTTCCTCGAGGCGCTCGAAGAGCTCAAGGATCGCTTCATCGACCGGCTCTCGATCTTCCACGTCATCTCCGGCGAGGAACAGGACATTCCGATCCTGCACGGCCGGCTCGACGGCGACAAGGTGAGGGTGCTGCTGCGCTCGCTGGTACCAGCGGAAAGCGTCGACCACGTCTTCATCTGCGGTCCGTCCGGCATGAGCGAGGACATCGAGGCGACCTGCCGAGGGCTCGGCATCGCGGACGAGCGCATCCACGTCGAGCGCTTCGTATCGGAGTTCGGCGGCAAGCCGCGGCCGAAGAAGATCGTTGCGCCGGACGCGCCGCCGAAAGCGATCGCGTCGCTGATCATCGACGGCAAGCGCCGCGACGTGCCGGTCGCCGAGGACGAGGCGATCCTCGATGCCGCACTGCGCGCCGGAATCGATCTGCCCTTCGCCTGCAAGGGCGGCATGTGCTCGACCTGCCGTGCCAAACTGGTGGAGGGCGAGGCGCCGATGGACATCAACTACTCGCTGGAACCCTGGGAGCTGAAGGCTGGCTTTGTCCTGACCTGTCAGGCCAAGCCATCGTCGGAGCGGGTCGTGGTCGATTACGACCACGTTTGACAGTTTTAGCCAGGCAGCAGAACATCGTGTCCAAACAATCGGACGGGAGAAGCGCGTGAACGTCAAAGCCGCCTTGTCGCCCGAGGATGTTGCCCGCGCCTGCGCCAATGCGATGTGGGCGGAGGACGATGCCTCCAAAGGACTCGGCATGGAGATCGTCGAGATCGGACCAGGTTATGCGACGCTCGCCATGACTGTACGGCCGGACATGGTCAACGGCCAGCGCATCGCCCACGGTGGCTTCATCTTCACGCTGGCCGATTCCGCCTTCGCTTTCGCGTGCAACTCGCACAACGACCGCGTCGTGGCGGCGCAGGGCCAGATCACCTTCATCAAGCCGGGCAAGCTCGGCGATCGCCTCATCGCAAAGGCCCGCGAGGTTACGCGCGGCGGCCGCTCCGGCATCTATGACGTGCGCGTCACCGCCGGCGATACAGTCATCGCCGAATTCCGCGGGCATTCGCGGGCCATTCCCGGAAATTGGCTGCCGGCGCAGGATCAATAACGAAAAGCAATGATACGGGGAAACGAGGATGGCTCTGACGAGGCTCAAGGAAGGTGGCAACACCTATAAGGCCGAGCTGGATGCGCAAGAGCGCGCATCGCGCGACGAGATCATGGCGCTGCAGACGGAGCGGCTGGCCTGGTCGCTGAAGCACGCCTACGACAACGTCGCGCATTATCGCAAGGCCTTCGACGCGGCCGGCGTGCATCCGTCGGACTTTCGAGAGCTCTCGGACCTTGCGAAATTTCCGTTCACGGTGAAGACGGATCTGCGCGACAATTATCCCTTCAACATGTTTGCCGTGCCCCGTGAGAAGCTGGTGCGCGTGCATGCGTCCTCCGGCACGACGGGCAAACCGATCGTGGTGGGTTACACGCAACGCGATATCGACACATGGTCGGACGTGATGGCGCGCTCGATCCGCGCCGCCGGTGGCCGCACCGGCATGATCATCCACAATGCCTATGGCTACGGCCTCTTCACCGGCGGGTTAGGGGTGCACTATGGCGCCGAAAAGCTCGGCTGCACCGTGGTGCCGATCTCCGGCGGGATGACAGAACGACAGGTGCAGCTCATCAACGACTTCCGGCCCGACATCATCACGGTGACGCCGAGCTACATGCTTGCGATCCTCGACGAGTTCAAGCGCCAAAAGCTCGATCCGCGCCAGTGCTCGCTCAAGGTCGGCATCTTCGGCGCGGAGCCCTGGACCAATGCCATGCGCGGCGAGATCGAAGACGCCTTCGACATGGACGCGACCGACATCTACGGTCTTTCCGAGGTGATCGGGCCCGGCGTTGCGCAGGAATGTATCGAGACCAAGGACGGACTGCATATCTGGGAGGATCATTTCTATCCCGAAGTGATCGACCCCGACACCGGTGCGGTGCTGCCCGACGGGGAGAAGGGCGAACTGGTCTTTACTTCGCTCACCAAGGAAGCTTTTCCAGTGATCCGCTATCGCACCCGCGACCTGACGCGGCTGTTGCCGGGCACGGCGCGACCGGGCATGCGGCGGATGGAGAAGGTCACGGGACGTTCCGACGACATGATCATCCTGCGCGGGGTCAATCTGTTCCCGACCCAGATCGAGGAGGTTCTCCTCGCCACCGACTGGTGCGGCGGACATTTCATTCTGGAGCTGACCCGGGAAGGCCGCATGGACGAGCTGACCATCATTGCCGAGGCGCGGCCGGAGAGTTGGGACGGCCGGGGTCTCCTCGACCATGCGAGTCGGATCTCGACGCACATCAAGAACACCATCGGCATCAGCTCCAGGGTGAGCGTGGTTGCGCCGGCCACGCTGGAGCGCTCGCTCGGCAAGGCCAAGCGCCTCTACGACAAGCGGCCGAAGGATTAGGTCTTACCCCTCATGGTGAGGAGGCGCGTAGCGCCGTCTCGAACCATGCAGGCCAGGATGCTGCAATGCGGGCCTTCATCCTTCGAGACGCCGCTGGCGCGGCTCCTCAGGATGAGGGGAGGCAGGTTGACTTGGGTCTCTTCAAGGGCGACAAGGCCCGCGAGAAATCGCGGGTCTTTCCATGTCAACAGCCGTTCCCAAAGCCGTCGACGCGCGCTGCGTGCGCCTCAATGCCAAGGCCGAAAGCGCGGCTATGATCGCGCCGGCGGTCGAGCGTGAGACGCTTGCTCGCGGTCCGAATGATCTGCTGATCGAGATCAAGGCCGCTGCCGTCAATCCCTCCGACGTCAAGGCCGCGACCGGGCTGATGCCCTATGCCGTGTTTCCGCGCACGCCCGGCCGCGATTACGCCGGGGTAGTGATGGACGGGCCGGCCGGTACGATCGGCCGCGAGGTGTTCGGCTCCTCCGGTGATCTCGGCATTCGTCGCGACGGCACTCACGCCAGCCATCTCGTCGTTGAATCCGACGCGGTGGTGGAGAAGCCGAAGACCGTGTCCTGGGAGGAGGCCGCCGGCATCGGCGTGCCCTTTGTCACCGCGATGGAGGGTTTTCGCCGCGTCGGCATTCCAAAGCCCGGCGAAACGGTGCTGGTGTTCGGCGTCAACGGCAAGGTCGGGCAAGCTGCGGTGCAGATCGCGACCTGGCAGGGCGCGCGTGTCATCGGCGTGGTGCGCAAGGCGGAACCTTATGAGGGCCACACCAACGCATCCGTCGAGGTGATCGACGCTTCCGCGACCGACGTCGCGCCACGCGTGCGCGAGTTGACCGACGGTAGAGGCGCCGACATCGTCTTCAACACGGTCGGCGATCCCTATTTCCAGGCGGCGCACAAATCGCTCGCGCTTCGCGGCCGCCAGATCCTGATCGCCGCGATCGACCGCATCGTGCAGTTCAACATCCTCGAATTCTACCGCGGGCAACACACCTATGTCGGCATCGACACGCTCGGCCTGTCGTCGATCGCGACGGGCGCTGTGCTGCGTGACCTCGGCCAGGGCTTCGCGAGCGGGCACCTGAAACCGTTCCCCATCAAGGCGAACGCCGTCTATCCGCTCGAACGCGCGAAGGAGGCCTATGTCGCCGTTGCCGGCTCGTCGCGGGATCGCGTGATCCTGAAGCCTTGATGATGGAATCGTCCACCCAGCTCGTCATCCTCGCCGGCCTCGTCATTGGCCTGGTTTACGGCGCCGTCGGCCTGCTCGGCGGCTTCTGCCTGATGAGCAGCATGCGCGGCTGGCTATCGGACGGGGATGGGCGGTTGGTACGAACCTATGCGCTGGCGATCGCGGTCGCGACCGCAGCGAGCCAATTCCTCGCCGGCAACGGCATGGTAGATCTCGGCAAATCGATCTACCTGCAACAGTCCTTTTCGGTGCCGGTGCTGTTTCTCGGCGGACTTCTGTTTGGCTACGGCATGGTGCTGTCGAACGGCTGCGGTTCGCGCGCGCTGGTGCTGCTCGGTCGCGGCAATCTCCGCTCCTTCGTCGTGGTGGTCGTGCTCGCCATGGCCGCGCAGATGACGCTCAAGGGCCTGATCGCGCCGGCGCGCATCGCGCTGGTCCAGGCCTCGCAAACCACGGTCAACGTGAATTCGCTGCCGTCACTGTTGGCCGTGTTCGGTCCGGCTGAAGCGGTTTCGCGCGCGATGGCTGCTGCTGTCGTCGTCGTTGTGCTGATCCTGTTTGCTTTCGCGCACCCAGCGTTCCGGCGTTCGCCCGGCCAGATTGCGGCCGGCGTCATCGTCGGTCTCCTCGTCGCCGGAGGCTGGTTCGTCACCGGCTATCTCGGCGCGGATGATTTCAACCCCGTGCCGGTGACATCGCTCACCTTCGTCGCGCCGATCGCGGACAGCCTGCAATATGCCATGCTCTCGACCGGCCTGACGCTGAACTTCGGCATCACGACAGTTGCCGGCGTCTTCGCCGGCAGTCTGGTCACCGCGCTTGCGACGGGCCGTTTCCATCTCGAAGGCTATTCCTCGCCACGCCACATGCTGCGATCGGCGGGTGGCGCCGCGCTGATGGGCATCGGCGGCGTGATGGCGTTCGGTTGTTCGATCGGACAAGGGCTCACCGGCGTGTCGACGCTCGCGCTGGGGTCGTTCGTCGCCGTCGCCGGCATCCTGCTCGGCACGACGGCTGGCCTGCGCGGGATGCTGCGCGTTCAGCCTCTCGCGGTGGCCTGACCGCGCAGCAGACGATCGCCGAGCGTTGCGAGACCGATGCCGGTAACGATCAGCGCGGCCGCAATCACAAGACTCATGTCGATCGGCTCACCCAGCAGGATTGCAGCGCTGGCGATGCCGACGAGTGGCGTCCCGGTGGTGCCGAGTGACGTCGTCAGCGCCGAGATGCTCTTGTTGACCATCGACATCGCCCAATAGGCCAGCGCCGTCCCGATCAAGCCGGAATACAGGAACAGCAGCACGAGCCTCCACGACCATTCCGCGTGCGGCAGGCCGTGCGTGACGGCCGCCGATCCCGTCAGCACGATCGTCGCCACGAGCACCTGCCAGATCAAAAGCTGGAGCGGGGACGCGATCCAGCGATGCGCGCGGATGTAGATGATGTTCGCGGCCCATGAAATCGCGGCCAGGATGATCATGCCGGCGCCGAGTACGACGTTGGTGTTGGTCCAGTCGATCGATGCCGGATTCAGGATCACGGCAAGGCCGATCAGCCCGAGCAAGGCGCCGGCCAGCTTTGGCGCGGTCAGCGTGTCCTTCCCGAGCAGCGGCGCGGCGATCGCGACCCAGAGCGGCGTGGTGTAGCCCAGCACGATGGCCTTGCTCGCCGGCAGGAAGCGCACACCAGTCGCAACCAGCACCGAGAACACCGTCATGTGCAGCAGTGCGACGCTGAGGATTACCGGAATGTCGCGCCGCTCCGGGATCACCAGATTGTTGCTCAATCCGAGGATCGCGAACAATCCGGCCAGCGCGATCCAGCTCCGGATTGCCGACGTCCACAGGGGCGGGAGGAACTGGACGAGCTGCTTCGTCACCGACCAGTTCACGCCCCAGGCCAGCACGACGATGAGGAACAGGCCGACGGCCGCGCGGGGGGAAAGGGAGTTCATCTCGGAGGTCCTTGAAGCAGTCCAGTCCAGCGAATAGCATCCCGCTTGGCGCCTGAAAAAGTGCCAGATCGGAAAGGATTAAGGTGCCAGTTCCGGAAAGCATGATCTCCGCTCTGATCGACCTGAACCGGTCCGACGACGAGGGGCTGGTGGCTCAACTGACGAGCCAGCTCCGAAGCTTGATCGCGACGGGCCGTCTCGGCAAAGGCCGCACGCTGCCGTCGAGCCGCCGGCTTGCGAGCGATCTCGGCGTCTCGCGCAACACCGTCAGCTATGCGTTCGAGCAGCTCGCCGCCGAGGGATATCTCGAAGCCTCGCGCGGCCGCCGTCCGATGGTCACGGTCGACGGGGGCGAGCGCGTCGCAGAGGCGGGCGCCGTCGCATCTCGCATGCGCCCTGGCAAGCCGCGGCTTTCGCCCTGGGCGTCGAGCCTCACGCAGACCGACTGGCCGATGTCTTATCAGGCGCGACTAAGACCCTTGCGTCCCGGGCACGGCGATTTCAGGGAGTTTCCAAACGAGGTCTGGGCGCGTTGCCTGCGCCGCAGCGCCGTGCGCGCGGCGAAGCGCGAGCTCGGACCGGTCAACCGGACGCGCCTGCGCGAGGCGCTGGCGCATTATCTCGCGACCAGCAGGGGCGTGCGCGCGACGGCGGATCAGATCCTGATTCTGCCGAGCGCACAGGCTGCGCTGACCTTGATTGCGGCTGCCCTCATCACGCCCGGTGACGAGGTCTGGGTCGAGGATCCCGGCTATCCCGGCGCCGCCGCCGCCTTCCGCGCGTCCGGTGCGCGCGTGACCGGGATAGGATTGGACGAGCAGGGCATGCAGCGGATTCCGGGGATGGCGACCCCGACATTGATCTTCATGACGCCGTCGCACCAGCACCCGACCGGTCGCCTGATGTCGCTATCGCGCCGCACGGAATTTCTTGGCCTGAGCAGGCCCGGCAAGACCTGGATCGTGGAGGACGATTACGACGGCGAATTCCACTACGACAGCCGGCCGGTGCCGGCCTTGCAAGGACTCGATGCCCATGGCCGCGTGTTCTATGTCGGCACGTTCTCCAAAGTCATGACCGCGGACATCCGGCTCGGCTATCTCGTCGTACCGCGGGCCCTGGTCGGTACTCTCGAGATCGTACAGCGGCACATCGGACTGATCGCCGCGAGCCACATCCAGGAGGCGCTGGCCGAGTTCATTGCCGACGGGCATTTCCTGGCGCATCTGCGCCGGATGCGCCGGCTCTATCACGCCCGCCGCGATCACCTCGTGGAGGGACTAGCCGGCCATTTGGGCGACGTGCTCTCTGCCGAAGTGCCCCCGGGCGGCATTCAGCTCGTTGCGCGCCTCAAGCGCGGTCGCGCCGATCAGACGGCGGTCAAGCGGCTGGTCGAAGCGGGCGTTGAAACGCGTGCCCTGTCCGGCTTGGCACTGGGCAGGCCGCGCGATCACGGTCTGTTGCTCGGCTTCGCGGCCTGGCGCGAAAGCGAGATCACCGCGGCATTGCGGACGATGGCGTCGTGCTTCTAGCGCAATCGCGCTAGTCCACAGCCTTGGTCACGATGCGGATTTCCGAGGTCAGCGTCCGGTGCACCGGGCACTTGTCGGCGATCTCCATCAATTTCTTGCGCTGCTCGGGATCGAGCGCGCCGTCCATCGCGATGTCGCGCTCGATCTGGTCGAGCATGCCATCGCGCGTCTCGCACTCCGCGCAGTCTTTTGCATAGATCTTGGAATGCTTCAGCGAGACGGTGACACGATCGAGCGGCAGCGACTTGCGGTCGGCATAGAGACGCATGGTCATTGAAGTACAGGCCCCGAGGCCAGCGAGCAGGAGATCGTAGGGACCAGGGCCGGCATCCTCGCCGCCGGCGGCGACCGGCTCGTCCGCGATGAGCTGATGCGGTCCGACGGTGACGACCTGGTTGAACTTGCTCTTGCGGGTCTCCTGCACCACGACCCGGCGCGGTGCCTCGGGGAGATCCATCGCCTTCGCAGGCTTCGCCGTGTCGATGTACCGGCTCGCCCAGGCCGCGATCACGTCGGCTGCGTAGAGCGCGTCGGCCGGCTTGCTCAGCAGATGATCGGCGTGGTCGAGCGAGACGAAGCTCTTGGGATGCCGAGCGGAGACGAAGAGCTTCGTCGCATTGTCGATGCCGACGGTATCGTCGAGCGGAGAATGCATGACCAACAGCGCCTTGTGCAGGCCGGTGACGTCCTTCATCAGCTCGTGCTCGGCGATATCGTCGAGGAATTCGCGCTTGATCCGGAACGGGCGTCCCGCAAGCGAGACTTCGACCTCACCTTGCATGCGAATGTCGTCGAGATGCTCTTTGAACAGGCCGGTGACGTGGGCGGGATCGGATGGTGCCGCAATGGTCACAACCGCCTTGGCTTCCGGGATTTGTCCTGCTGCCGCAAGGATCGCGGCGCCGCCGAGGCTGTGACCGATCAGGATTGACGGCGCCTTGCGGACGCTACGCAGATGATCGGCCGCGCGCACGAGATCGGCCACGTTGGAGGAAAACGTCGAATTGGCGAAATCCCCTTCACTGGAGCCGAGCCCGGTGAAGTCGAAGCGCAGCACCGCGATACCCTTGGCTGCGAGTGCGACCGAGATGCGTTTGGCGGCCAGCGTGTCCTTGCCGCAGGTGAAGCAATGCGCGAACAGCGCGAAGGCCCCGGGCTCGCCGTCCGGCAATTCGAGCGTGGCCGAAAGCTGATGGCCGCCTTCGCCCGTGAACTGAAAGCGTTCCGTCGACATGGGCTTTCCCCCGTCCTTGCTTGAACCTAATCGTCCGAATAGCGCTGCTCTGCCCAGGGATCGCCGCGATTATGATAGCCGCGGACCTCCCAGAAGCCCGGAGCGTCCTCGGTCAGGAATTCAATCGACTGAACCCATTTGGCGCTTTTCCAGAAATACAGATGCGGCACGACCAGCCGCACCGGGCCGCCATGTTCGTCCGACAATGGCTCACCGGACCAGCTATGGGCGAGCAATGCATCCTCGGCGGCAAAGTCGTCCAGCGCGAGGTTGGTGGTGTAGCCGTCGTGAGAATGCAACACGACGAAGCGCGCGTCCTCGCGCGGCCGGCAGGCCGCGAGCAGCTCGCGCGTGGCGAGCCCCTCCCACTCATTGTCGTAGCGCGACCAGGTGGTGACGCAGTGGATGTCGGAGGTGAACTGCGCCTGGTTCTGGGCGACGAACTCGGCAAAGGTCCAGAACACGGGGTTCTCGACCGCGCCAAAGACATCGAGCCGCCAGCGCTCGCGCGAAACCGGCGGCACGACGCCGAGATCGAGCACCGGCCAGTCTTTTGTCAGATGCTGGCCGGGCGGCAGGCGCTGATCTTCCGGTCGCGCGATCTTGCCGGTCAAAAAACGGCCTTCGCGCGCCCATCTCTCCTTGGTGCGCGTCAGCTTGCTGTCGGGCGGCTCGTTGTCTTCGGCCATCGGCTACTCGTGGCGATGCATCGCGGAGGCGTGCTTGGTGTCGCGCATGGTGGAATAGATGATCAGTGACAGGCAGATGACGCCGGCGAGATAGTAGTAGAACCACTCCTCATGCCCGATGCTCTTGAAATAGAGCGCGATCGCGGGCGCCGTGCCGCCGAACATCGAGACGGTGATCGCATAGGGCAGGCCGACGCCGAGGGCGCGGACATTGGTCGGGAACAGCTCGGCCTTCACTACGGCGTTGATCGAGGTGTATCCGGCGACGAACAGCCAGGCCCCGCAGATCAGGATGAACGCGATGAAGGGCGACTTGGTCTCCTTCAGCGTCATCAGCAGCGGCACGGTTGCGAGCGTGCCGGCGACGCCGAAGGAGATCAGCAGCGGTTTGCGGCCGATCTTGTCGGAGATGGCGCCATAGATCGGCTGTAGGATGGTTGCGAAGATCAGCGTGCCGAAGATCACGAAAGTGGTCTGGTCCTCGGTCAGCCCCACCGAAAGCTTGACGAAGGTCTGCATGTAAGTGGTGAAGGTGTAGAACGCGGCGGTGCCGCCGGCGGTCAGGCCGACCACGAGCAAAAGCTCGCGCGGATACTTCAGCAGGTTCGTGATCGAGCCGGTCGGCTTCACCACCTTCTTGGCCTCTTCAAACGCTTCAGTCTCGTGCAGATTGCGCCGCATCACTGCAGCAAAGATCGCGAGCGCAGCACCGATCGCGAACGGGATGCGCCAGCCCCAGGCTCTCAGTTCCTCCGGCGTGAGGAAGATTTTTTGCAGAAGCAGCAGCACGATGATCGCGGTGAGCTGGCCGCCGATCAGGGTGACGTATTGAAAGCTCGAATAGAAGCCGCGGTGCTTGGGGTCGGCGACCTCGCTGAGATAGGTGGCGCTGGCGCCGTATTCGCCGCCGAGACTCAAGCCTTCGATGACGCGGGCGAGCGCCAGGATCACCGGCGCGGCGAAGCCGATCGTGGCGTAGGTCGGCGTCAACGCGATGATCAGGGAGCCGAAGCACATGAAGACGACCGACAGCGTCAGCGAGATGCGCCGCCCGTAATGATCGGCGATATAGCCGAACAGCCAGCCGCCCAACGGCCGCATCAGGAATGTCGCCGCGAATACGACGGCGACATTCAATTGTTGGACGACAGGATCGTTGCCGGGAAAGAAGGCGGGAGCGAAATAGAGCGCGAACGCGGTATAGGCGTAGAAGTCGTACCACTCGACGAGATTGCCGATCGAGCCGATGAAGATCGCCTTGATCCGGCGCTTGGCGTCGGCGACGTCAATATGGTCGGAAGCCGGTCGGGTTATTTGCTCAGTCACGTCCGGCCTCTCGGTATTGCTCTTTGGAGAGGTCTACATCGCCTTTCCAAGCAAAAATGGCAACTGGCGGGGGCCTCTGACGGTTCCCTGTGACCAGGTCACCGTGCCTGCCGGATCGAGGGCGAAGTCCGGAATTCGCTTCAGCCATTCCTCCAGCGCAACCTGCATCTCCATGCGCGCAAGGTTCGAGCCGACGCAGCGGTGGATGCCGAGGCCGAACGCGGCGTGGCGGTTCTCGCGGCGATCAATCACGACCTTGTCAGCATCCGGAAACATTTTCGGGTCACGGTTGGCGGCCGGGAAGGACAGCAGCACCATGTTGCCCGGCTTGACCGGGCAGCCTGAGACCGTTGTCTCCTTGACCACTTCGCGCGCCATCGTCACCGGCGAATAGGCCCGCAGCAGCTCTTCCACCGCGGTCGGGACCAGCCCGGGCTCGGCGACCAGGCGCTCGCGGTCGGCGGGCGTCCGGGCGAGGTGCCAGAGCGAGGAGCCGATCGCGCTCCAGGTGGTGTCGATGCCGGCAATCAGGAGCAGGCGCAACGAGCCCAGCACATGCGAATCCTCGAGCGGATTGCCGTCCTTGTCCCTGGCATTCATCAGGTAGGAAATAAGATCGTCGGTCGGCTTGGTCTTGCGCGCCTCGATGTGGGCGCTGAAATAGACGGTCATCTCCTGCACGGCCTGGAGCAGCGTGTTTTCATCCTTGATGCCAAGTTCCAGGATCATGTGGATCCAGCGGATGAAGAGATCGCTGTCTGTCTCGGGGATGCCGAGCATGTGTGCGATCGCGCGAACCGGAATGTGCTTGGTGTAGCGCTCTGCCGCGTCCAGTCGGTCTTCCGTGATGAAACCGTCGATCAACTCGTTGCAGATCGCGCGCACCCGCGGCTCCAGCTTCTTCATCGCGTCCGGCGTGAACGGCGGCAGCAGCAATTGCTTGGCTGGCTTGTGCACCGGCGGATCGGACGTGATCGGCGGGGCGGAGTTTCTGCTGGTGATCTCCGGTCGAACGTCACGGACGATGATGCGGCGTGAGGAGAAATGCTCACTGTCATTGGCGATCTCGCGCACCGCTTCATAGGTCGTCGGCAGGTAGCAGCCGAGGAAGCGCTCGGTATGCACGACCGGGCTTGCGGCGCGCAGCTCGTCCCAGATCGGGAAGGGATCTTCCGTCCATTGCGGATCGGTGTGGTCGAAATCATGGACCCAGTCGGTCACGGGCGGATGGGCGGCGGGCTGGCTGATGTCGGACATCTCGAAATCCCTTGGGGCTCGTGGTCGCGGAAGGCACGCGGGCAGAGGCGGGACGCGCTACTCCTCGATCACGTCGATCGCGATTTCCGGACAATTGGATTTGGCAAGCCAGGCCTTGTCTTCGAGGCCGGGTGGGACCGTGCCGTCGCCGGCCTCGTGGGCGTTGCCGTATTCGTCGAGCTCGAACAGCTCCGGCGCCAGCGCGTTGCAGCGCGCGTGCCCCTGGCATCTGTCGGGATCGACGTGAACCCTCAGTCGCTCTGTCATGGCGGCTTCCTCGGTCGTGTGCGCTCCAGCCCGAAGGCGGCGCGCGCTCCCATTTGCGTTTTTGTTCAAGTTATAGGCTATTACATTCGCGGCAGGCTTCCCCTGTCAAGCGCAAACTTATAGGCTCTGCGCAACATGCGTTCACAACTTGCCCGCAAGCCCGAGAATACCTACCACCACGGCGATCTCCGCGACGCCTTGATCAAGGCCGCGCTGCGCGAAGCCGAGCAGGGCGGGACGGAGGCGATCAGCATCAAGGCGCTGGCAAAGCAGCTGGGTGTCTCGCAGCCGGCGCCCTACCGGCATTTCGCCGATCGCGAGGCGCTGCTTGCGGCGGTGACGGCGGAGGCGTTCCGGCAGCTCAGCGCGCTTCTGCGTGCGGCGATGGCAAAGCCGTCGAAGCGATCGAAGCTGTCGCTGCTGGCGCAGGCGACGCTGGATTTCGGCTTACGCCGCAATGGCATCTACCGCTTGATGTTCGCTTCGCGCACGGTGTCGTGTGCGGCGAAAGGCAGCGAGCTGCACGAAGCGACACGCGAAACGTTTGCGCTCGTGATCGAGGCACTGGAAGCTCCGGCAGTCGATTACCTGCGCGAGCGGCAGGCGCTCAAGATCTGGGCGGCGCTGCATGGCGTGGTGATGCTGGCCGAGCAGGGGCTGTTCACCGGCGAGGCGGCCCATGCCACGCGCGAGGACCTTGTCGAGGATTTTGTCAGCGAAACGAAGGCCGCGCTTGCGGCGGCGATCAAGGGCGCGCGACGCCGGAAAAAGGCCGGCGCTTAAGCCTTCGCCGCCAACAGCTTCATCAGCTTCTCGACGGCGCTGTCAGGCGTGGTCACGACAGGGCGACCGGTAGCTTCTGCAACGAGGGGCGCAGTTGCCGCGATGCTGAACTGCGCGAGCGCGACGACGTCGCAATCGCGCAAATCATGTGAGGATTCCACGATCAGCCGGTCATGCGTAGCGCGGTCGCCACGGTCGAGTGCGGCCAGCGCGCCTTCGGCAAGTTTGGGCACGACCTGGACAGAGGCAGGAAACTCCGGCGGCATCGAGGCCAGCGTCGGCGCGAAGGTCGAGAGCAGGCCGATACGCCGGCCCATCGTCACTGCCCGCTCGATCATGGCTTCGTTCGGCTTGAGCACCGGCATCGGCGCATGCGCGCGCGCAACCGCCTCGATGCAGGGACCGAAGGCCGAGCAGGTGAACAGGATCGCATCCGCGCCTGTCGCCGCGGCGTAGCGACCGAGCACAAGAAAGCGTTCGGTCATGGCATCATTGAGCTTGCCCTCACGCGCCAGATCCGCCGACAGGCTGTCGTCGAGCAGGTTCATCAGCCGCGCTTCCGGCCACGCCTTCGCGAACGCAGCTTCGATCGGGGCGATGGAATGCTTGAGGGCGTGGATCAGGGCGATGCGAAGGGACGTCGGCATTGAACGTTACTACCTGGTAGATCTCGTGCCCCGGACGCGGCGCAATGCGGAGTATTGCGCCGCAGAGCCGGGGCCCATTGTGGCCGCTGGGTCCCGGCTCTGCGCAGCAGCGTTGCACGCTGCAGCGCGTCCGGGACACGAGAGGCGTTTACTTGAACGGCACCGCGTACATCAAGCCGCCCTTGCTCCAGAGGCCGTTGAGGCCGCGCTCGAGCTTGAGCGGGCTCGCCTTGCCGACATTGCGCTCGTAGATCTCGCCGTAATTGCCGGTGGCCTTGATGGCCGTGACCAGCCATTTGTTGTCGAGCCCGAGCCGGGAGCCGAGATCGCCGGAGGCACCGAGCAGGCGTTGGATCGCGGGCGTCTGCGACTTCGCCATCTCGTCGACATTGCCTTGTGTGACGCCAAGCTCTTCGGCCTCGATCAAGCCGTAATGCAGCCAGGTGATGATGTCGCTCCAGACTTCATCGCCATTGCGGGTGAAGGGGCCGAGCGGCTCCTTGCTGATGGTCTGCGGCAGCACGACGTAGTCGGCCGGGTTCGGCGCCGCGGTCGTCACGGCGCCTGCGAGCGCGGAAGCGTCTTGGGTCATGGCATCGCAACGGCCGCCGAAGAAGGTCTGGTACATGGTGTCGACGCGGTCGAACACCAGCGGCTTCCAGTCGATGCCGTTGGCGCGGCCGTAATCGCCGAGCGTGACCTCATGCGTGGTGCCCTGCGCGACGCAGACGGTGGCGCCCTTGAGGTCCTTGATCTCCTTCACGCCGAGGTCTTTCTTCACCACAAAGCCCTGACCGTCGTAGAAGTTGATTGGGCCTTGCCGCAGGCCCAGCGTGACGCCGCGCAGATAGGTCTGCGTCGAGTTGCGGTAGAGCACGTCGATCTCGCCGGACTGGAGCGCGGTGAAGCGGTTCTGCGCGGTCAGCGAGACGTAACGCACCTTGCTGGCATCGCCGAGCACGCCGGCGGCGAGCGCGCGGCAATAATCGACATCGAGACCCTTGTAATTGCCTTGCGAGTCCGGCGCGGAGAAGCCGGCAAAACCGGCGCTGACGCCGCATATCAGCGTGCCGCGGCCCTTCACAGTGTCGAGCGTCGCCGCCGATGCGACCACGGTCGATGCCGCGAGCACGCCGGCTATGATAACCACTTTCCTCATCATGTTATTCTCCCCTCAGTGATTGACACGACGCAATACGTTGTCGACAGCCGTGCCGAGCTTGTCGACGATCAGATCGATCTCGTCAGCCGAAACGATATAGGGTGGCGCCAACAGCACGTGGTCGCCACGGACGCCGTCCACGGTGCCGCCGCCGGGATAGCAGCCGAGGCCGTCGGCGAGGGCCTCCGCCTTGATCTTCTGGTTCAGCTTCAGCGCGGGATCGAACGAGGTCCGGCTGCCGCGATCGGCGACAAGCTCGATCGCCCAGAACAGGCCGCGGCCCCTGATGTCGCCGATATGGCGGTGGTTACCGAAACGCTCGGTGAGCCGCTGCTCGAGCTGCTTGCCGCGCTCCTTGACCCGGTCGAGCAAGCCGTCCTCGCGGATCACGTCCTGCACCGCGAGCGCGGCAGCGCAGGCGAGGGGATGCGCCAGATAGGTGTGGCCGTGCAGGAAGGCGCCCGAGCCGGCGCGAATGGCGTCGATGATCTTGCCACTGGTGAGCATTGCACCGATCGGCTGGTAGCCGCCGCCGAGGCCCTTGGCGATCGCCTGGATGTCGGGTGCCACGCCTTCCTGCTCCCATGCATGCGTGGTGCCGGTGCGGCCCATGCCGCACATGACCTCGTCGAGGATGAGCAGGGCACCGTGTCGGTCGCAGATCTCGCGGACCGCCCTGTAATAACCGTCCGGCGCGGTCACGGCACCTGCGGTGGCGCCGACGACGGGCTCTGCGAGGAACGCGGCGACCGTATTGGGACCGAGGCGCTGAAACTCGGCTTCGAGTTCGGCCGCAAGCCGGGCGACGAATTGCGCATCGGATTCGCCATCGTGCTTCTCGTGATAGGCGAAGGCCGGGGTCACGTGGCTGAAGGCGTCGGAGAGCAGCGGCGCATAAGGCGCACGCCGCCAGGCATTGCCGCCGGCAGCCAGCGCGCCGAGCGTATTGCCGTGATAGCTCTGGCGCCGGGCGATGAAATGCTGCCGCTGCGGCTCGCCGCGCTCGATGAAATATTGCCGGGCGATCTTGATGCTGGCTTCGACCGCTTCCGACCCGCCGCTGACGAAATAGGCGTAGGCGAGGCCGCCGGGCTCATGGCCGACCAGCCTCTCGGCCAGCGCCTCGGCCGGCTCGGACGAGAAGAACGCCGTGTGGGCGTACGCCAGTGTCGAGGCCTGCTTCGTCAGCGCCGCGATGACGCGTGGATGCTGGTGGCCAAGGCAAGAGACCGCCGCGCCGCCGGAGGCATCGATCACGCGGCGTCCGTCCTCGGCAAAGAGATAGACGCCTTCGCCGCCGATTGCCTTGGGCGGCGTTTCGCGCAGCGAGCGATGCAGCACGCGGCTGGTGCGAGCGGCCATGGGTCAACCTTTCTCTGATACGTAAGTTGAAGCCGCGGCCAGCCGCGCCTCGGTATTCTCCAGGCGCTTCTTCGCGGCCGTGCCGCCGAGCGAGAACGTCACGGCCGCGAGCGATTGGGCGATCGCAATGGCGCCGGTCAGGCTCGGGAAAAAGCCGGGAGAGGAAGCCGCTTCGAACAGCAGCACGTGGTCGGCGCCTTCAGCCATCGGCGCCGAAGAGCTATCGGCGATCGCGATCAGGGCCGCGCCGGCACGATAGGCGGCCTGCGCGACCCGGACACTGGCATGTGTGTAGGGCATGAAGCCGATGACGATGACAGCTTCGCCGGGCCGGAATGCGCCGAGGTCGAGATCGTCGGGGCCGGCCGCGCCGACGAGTTGCACCTGTTCGGGACGAAACAGCCGGAGCTCGTAATTCAGCAGTTCCGCGACGCTGCGGCAGCTTCGGTAGCCGGTGATCCAGATCCGCTTGGCGTCGTGGAGCGCGCGCGCCGCCTCGGCAATCGGCTGGGCCGGGATGCGCGGAAGGCCGGCGGCCTCGGCCTCGAGCTTGTCGGTGACGAGCGCGACATCGGCGTTCGGGCCGTGGCGGCGGCTCCTGGCGCGGCCGGAGAAGGGCGCGATCTGCGAGGGGCGCCGCGCCTCCGTCAACGCCGCGCGCAATTCATCCCAGCCCGAATAACCGATCGCTTTGGCAAGCCGCGTGAACGCGGCGGGATCGGCGCCGGCAACCGCCGCGAGATCGCGCATCGAACGCGTGGTGGCGTCGTAATCGTTGGCCGCGACGAAACGCCCGACCTCCTGCAACCGCATCGGAAGCGATGGCAATGCAATGCGCAGTTCGCTCAGCGGCGAGGATTTCGCGGGCTCGGCCATGAAACATTTGTTGCACAAAGTGGAGTTTGGTGCAACACTTGACGTACGCCGCCGGAAATCGTCGTCTTGAGAAGGATTTTTGTGCTGTGACGTCAGACGCTCCGAGACCGCCGCCGCGCCGCCGCTTCTTTGGCGCTTTCGGACAACGCGAGCTGAAAGGCCTGTTCTGGCAGGCCCTGGTGGTCGGGATCGCAGTCGCGGTCATCGCCTTTCTCTGGTCCAACACGGTCACCAATCTCTCCGCGCGCCGCATTACGACCGGTTTTGCCTTCCTCGGCCGTGAGGCCGGCATGCCCATCTCCGACAGCCTGCTCGCCTACAATCCGAGAGACTCATATCTCTGGGCCTTCGTCGTCGGCATCGCCAACACCCTGCGCGTTGCCGTGATCGGAATCGTGCTTGCAACCATCCTGGGCACGGTGATCGGCATCTCGCGGCTGTCGGTCAATTGGCTGCTGTCGCGGCTCGCCGCAGTGTATGTCGAAACGCTCCGCGACATCCCGCTGCTGCTCCAGCTCCTGTTCTGGTACGTGCTGATGCAGGCGCTGCCGGCAGCGCGCGCGGCATGGCGGCCGATCGAGGGCGTGTTCCTGTCCAATCGCGGGTTGATCCTGCCGGCGATTCCGATCGGGACGCCGCAGCTTTGCGTGCTCGGCGCGGCAGTGTTCGGGCTTGTCGTGTTCTACGTCATCCGGCGGCGGCTCATCGCGCAGCAAATGCGCGACGGCAAGCCGCGGCCGTCCTGGCCTTTTGGACTCGGCTTGCTTGTTGTGCTGCCTGCGGCGGTGTCCGTGCTTCTCGGCGTGTCCTGGACGATCGAATGGCCGGAGCTGCGCGGCTTCAACTTCGTCGGCGGGCTGACGCTCGCGCCGGAATATTTCGCGTTGCTGATCGCGCTCGTCACCTACACCTCGGCCTTCATCGCCGAGATCGTGCGCAGCGGCATCCAGTCGGTGCCGCGCGGCCAGTGGGATGCCGCCAATGCGCTGGGACTGCGCCGGAGCTTCATGCTGCGGCAGATCATCCTGCCACAGGCGCTACGCGTCATCGTGCCCCCAATGACGAGCCAGTACCTCAACCTGACCAAGAACTCCTCGCTCGCGGTGGCGATCGGCTATCAGGACGTGGTCTCGATCGCCAACACGACGTTGAACCAGACCGGGCAGGCGATCGAGGCCATTGCGTTGATCATGGCGGTGTTTCTCACCATCAGCCTCGGCATCAGCTTCTTCATGAACTGGTACAATTCGCGCATCGCGCTGGTGGAGCGCTGACCATGACGGCGATCGCCGACATTCCGGAAGTACCGCGCGCCGCCCGCCGCCCGCAGATCGGCAATCCGGTGCTGCGCTGGCTGCGCACCAATTTGTTCTCGTCTATCCCGAACGGCATTCTCTCGGTCGTGTTGCTGGCAGTGCTCGCAAAGGGCCTCTTTAGCTTCGCGCAGTGGGGCATCGCCAATGCGGTCTGGCTCACCCCGGCGAACGATTCCAGCGCCTGCCGCGCGGTACGCGGCGTCGGTGCATGCTGGGCGATCATCCCCGAGAAATACCGCTTCATCCTGTTTGGCACCTATCCGTTCGACGAGCAGTGGCGGCCGGCGCTGGCGGTGCTGCTGTTCATCGCCCTGTTCTATCTCTCCACCCGCCGCGCCTTATGGCGGCGCGAGCTGGCCTATCTCTGGATCGCCGCTCTCGCGCTGATCAGCATGCTGATGTGGGGCGGCATACTCGGCCTGTCGTTCGTCTCGCAGGACCGTTGGGGCGGCCTCCCGGTGACGCTGATCCTGGCGACCTTTGGTCTGGCTTTCGGCTTCCCGCTCGGCATCCTGGTCGCACTCGGCCGGCGCTCAAAACTGCCGGCGATCCGCTCGCTCAGCGTGCTCTATGTCGAGCTGATCCGCGGCGTGCCGCTGGTCAGTCTGCTGTTCATGGCGAGCGTGATGTTTCCGCTGTTCATGCCGAACGGATTCAACATCGACAAGCTCCTGCGCGCGCAGGTCGCGATCATCCTGTTCGCGGGCGCTTACCTGGCCGAAGTCATTCGCGGCGGCCTCCAGGCCGTGCCCCGCGGGCAATACGAGGCCGCCGATGCGCTCGGGTTGTCATACTGGCGCAAGAACCGGCTGATCGTCCTGCCGCAGGCGATCCGTCACGTCATCCCGCCGCTGGTCAACACCTTCATCGCGTTCTTCAAGGACACCAGCCTGGTCCTGATCATCGGTATCTTCGACCTGCTGACGACGGCCAAGACCGCGATCATCGATCCGGCGTGGCAGCAATTCTCCGTCGAAGTCTACATCTTCGTCGCCGGGATCTATTTTGTCTTCTGCTTCGCGATGTCGCGGTATAGCCGGAGCCTGGAGGCGGCAAGCGAAAGGTGAGTATCTCTCTTGTCCCGGACAAGGTGCTACGCGAAACGCTGCGCCGCATCCGGGGCACGAGAGCGGAGACCTAGTTCTTCACCCGCGGATCAATTGGCGTCGTGCCACGCACGCCCAAGATATCCTCCAGCGTCTTCGCGCCGGCGATCACCTGCGCATCAGCGCGCGGAGCCCCGACGACCTGCAGTCCGACCGGCAGGCCCGACGCCGTGAAGCCGCAGGGCAGCGAAAGCGCGGGACAGCAGGCGAGCGTGATCGCATAGACGATGCCGAGCCACTCGACGTAATTGTCGAACTTCTTGCCGGCGCATTCGGCGACATAGCGGTGCTCGATCGGGAAGGGCGGCACGATGGTGGTCGGTACCAGCAGCAGATCGTAGCTCTTGAAGAACTCGACCGCACGCGCGGTCATGCCGACGCGCTGCGCCTCGGCGCGTTCGAGTTGCTCGATCGTAAGCTTGAGGCCTTCCTCGATGTTCCAGATCACTTCGGGCTTGAGCAGGTCGCGCTTGGTGCGCAGCAGCTGTGCCTTGCTGATCGCGAAGTCGAACGCGCGCAGCACGTGGAAGCACTCATGCGCCTCGCGCCAGTCCGGATGTGCCTCCTCGACGATGACGCCGGCTTCGGCAAAGCGTTCCGCCGCCTTTCGCGTGATTGCTTTGACTTCGGGATCGACCGGCGTGATACCGAGGTCTGGCGAGTAGGCGATGCGCTTCGGTTTGCTGCCTGACTGCGCCGCCGAGAGAAACGAGGTCAACGGCGCCGGCAGCGACAGCGGATCGGCGGCATAGTCGCCGCTCATGGCGTCGAGCAGCAGCGCGAGATCCTCGACGTTGCGTGCCATCGGACCGACGACGCCGAGATTACGATCGATGGCTGATTTTGGAGTATGCGCGACCCGGCCGATGCTCGGCCGCATCCCCACGACGCCGCAGAAAGCTGCCGGACTGCGCAGACTGCCGCCCATGTCCGAGCCCTGCGCGAGCCAGGCCATGCCGGTCGCGAGCGCAGCGGCCGCGCCGCCTGACGAGCCGGCTGCCGACTTGGACGTATCCCAGGGATTGAGCGTTGCGCCGAACACCTCGTTGAAGGTGTTGGCGCCCGCACCGAATTCCGGCGTGTTGGATTTGGCGTAGACGACCGCGCCGTTACCTTCGAGGTTCTCCACCATGAGGTCGGACTGTTTGGGCACATTGTCCTTGAAGATCGGCGAGCCCTGGGTGTTCAGCACGCCAGCAACGTCGGTCAGATCCTTGATCGGCACCGGCAGGCCTGCGAGTAATCCGCGCGCACCGGCCGGCTTCCGCATCAGCGCCTTTGCGCTATCCCGCGCGCGATCGAAGCACAGCGTCGGCAGCGCGTTGACCTTGCCGTCGACTTCGCCGATACGCTTCTCCAGCACATCCAACAGTTCCAGCGGCGAGACGTCGCCGGACCGCAGCTTGTCGACGACGGTGCAGGCGGTTTCGCGGATCAACTCTTGAGACAACTATTTTACTCCTGTACTTGTTCAAGCGTCATTGCGAGCGCAGCGAAGCAATCCAGTCTGTCAAGGCGGAAAGATTCTGGATTGCTTCGCTGCGCTCGCAATGACGAGATTAATCAACCCCAGCCCGCGCTGATGCCGCCGTCCACCGTGTAGATCACGCCGGACGTGTAGCCCGCGCGATCCGACGCCAGGAACGCCATCAGGTCGCCGATCTCGCGCGCATGCGCAGGCCTGCCGAGCGGCAGGCTCTTCTGGAATTCCTTGTAGCGGCTCTCGTCGCCGAACTGGTGCTTTGCCCGGGTCTTCAGCAGGGTGACGTGACGATCGGTGCCGACAGGGCCGGGATTGATGCCGACCACGCGGATGTTGTCGGCGAGGCTCTTGCCCCCGAGCGCGCGGGTGAAGGCCATCAGGGCGGCATTGCCGGCGCTGCCGCAAATGTAGTTGGCGTCGAATTTCTCGCCGGCGGCGCCGATGTCGTTGACGATCACGCCGCCGCCCTTCGCCTTCATCTGCGGATAGATCATGCGCGTGAGGTTGATGTAGCCGAACACTTTCAATTCCCAGGCGTGCCGCCAGGTCGCCTCGTCGATCTTGTCGATGGAGCCGCCGGGAATGTCGCCGGCATTGTTGACGAGCACGTCGATGTCGGCGGCTTCCTTGGCGAGCCGCGTCAAATCCTCGCTCTTGCGCAAATCGACGATGCTCGTGGCGGCATCGATCTGGTGCGCCGAGCGCAAGCGCTCGGCCAGAGCCTTGAGCTGATCGCCGTTGCGGGCGGCGAGGAGGAGATGGCAGCCTTCCTCGGCAAAGGCCTCGGCGGCAGCTGCGCCGATGCCCTTGGACGCGCCCGTGATCAGGACGCGCTTGCCACGCAGATGCAGATCCATGGGAGTCACTCGCAGGAGAGGAACGGGAATAAAATCAGTAGGCGGTCGGCCGCGCCATGGTCAACATTGCAGTGCAGCGTTGCACTGCCGCCGCGTTTGGTCCATTGCAGTGCGGTCAAAAAGGCGGCGGCTGCCGGAGCAATCAAGGACGTTCTCGATGAGCAAGAAACAATACCGGATCGCGGTCATTCCTGGCGACGGCATCGGCAAGGAAGTGATGCCGGAGGGTCTGCGCGTTCTGGAGACCGCGGCGAAGAGGCACGGGGTGTCCCTTCATTTCGATCATTTCGACTTCTCGTCCTGGGACTATTACGAGAAGCACGGCCAGATGATGCCGGACGACTGGAAGGACAAGATCGGCAAGCATGACGCGATCTATTTCGGCGCGGTCGGCTGGCCGGCCAAGATTCCGGATCACGTCTCGCTGTGGGGCTCGCTGATCAAGTTTCGCCGCGAGTTCGATCAGTATGTGAATCTGCGCCCGGTACGGCTGATGCCGGGCGTGCCGTCGCCGCTGGCCAACCGCAAGCCCGGCGACATTGATTTCTGGGTGGTGCGCGAGAACACCGAAGGCGAATATTCCTCCGTCGGCGGCCGCATGTTCCCGGACACCGACCGTGAGTTCGTGACGCAGCAGACGGTGATGACCCGCATCGGCGTCGATCGCATCCTGAAGTTCGCGTTTGAACTCGCGCAGTCGCGGCCGAAGAAGCACCTGACGTCGGCGACCAAGTCGAACGGCATCTCCATCACCATGCCCTATTGGGACGAGCGCGTGGAGGCGATGGCGAAGAAGTTTCCGGGCGTGAAGTGGGACAAGTACCACATCGATATTTTGACGGCGAATTTCGTGCTGCACCCGGATTGGTTCGACGTCGTGGTCGGCTCCAATTTGTTCGGCGACATCCTGTCCGATCTCGGCCCGGCCTGCACCGGCACCATCGGCATCGCGCCATCAGGCAACATCAACCCCGAGGGCAATTTCCCGTCGGTGTTCGAGCCGGTGCACGGCTCGGCGCCCGACATCGCGGGGCAGGGCATCGCCAATCCGATCGGCGCAATCTGGTCCGGCGCGATGATGCTCGAACATCTCGGCGAGAAGGAAGCCGGCAAGTCGATCGTCGATGCGATCGAGCGCACGCTGGCCGAGCGCACGCTCCGCACCAAGGACCTCGGCGGCAACGCCGACACCACGGCTTGCGGCAAGGCGGTCGCGGACATGGTGGATTAGAGCGCTCCTGTCCCTCCCCCCTTGTGGGGGAGGGTGGCTTCGATGCGAAGCATCGAAGACGGGTGAGGGGTTGTCTCCGCGGAGACAGACCTCTCAATTGTGCATTTCTCTTCGTGGAGAGAGACCCCTCATCCGGCGCTTCGCGCCACCTTCTCCCACAAGGGGAGAAGGGAAGAGCCGCGTGCTCTGTCTCACTACCCCGCGATCTTCTCGATCGCCGCCTGATCCAGCCCAAACGTTTTCCCAGCCAGCAAAATATCCCGCCAGGTGGTCGGATCGACCGGGATGCCTTCCGCGAGCCGCTTCTTCTTCGTCTCGCGCTCGGGCTCGCCGGCGATCTTCACCTTGTCGACGCCGGGGGCCGGCGGTGAGCCCGTGTGCCACGCGACGAAGCTCTCGACTTCGCGCGCGAGATTCTCCGCGGTGCCGAGCTTGGCCGGATCGATGATGATCGAGAGCATGCCATTGAGGACGTTGTACTTGCCATCGGACGGGCCCTTGACCACCTGACCGCCGGAGAGCGCGCCGCCGAGGATTTCGCACACCAGCGCGAGTCCCGAACCCTTGTGCTCGCCGAACGGCAGGATGGCGCCGTACGGCGGGATCACGGTGTAGCGCGGGTTGGTGGTCGGCTTGCCCTCGTTATCGATGATGGTGCCGGGCTCGAGCTCGACGCCCTTGTTGTGGGCGACGCGGGTCTTGCCCTGCGCGATCCTGCTGGTGGCGAAGTCGAGCACGATGGGGTCCTTGCCCGCGCGCGGGATGCCGACGCAGAACGGGTTGGTGCCGTGGCGCCCATCGCTGCCGCCCCAGGGCGCCACGATCGGGCGCGAGATCACGTTGACGAAGTGAATCGAGACCAGTCCGTGGTCGATGCACTGCTCGGCCCAGTGGCCGATGCGGCCGATGTGATGTGAATTCGAGAGGCCGACGAGACACACGCCGTTGCGCTTGGCGCGCTCGGCTGCGAGCTCCATCGCTTCATGGCCGATGACCTGCCCGTAGCCGGTGAGGCCGTCGAGCGTGAGCAGCGGACCGGTGTCGAGCACGACCTTGACGTGCCGGTTCACGGCGAGGCCGCCCGTGGTGACGCTCTGGACATAGCGCGGGATCATGCCGACGCCGTGCGAGTCGTGTCCCTTGAGGTTGGCCTCGACCAGATTGGTGGACACGAGCTCGGCCTCGCGGTCCGTGGAGCCGCCGGCCTTGACGATGGCACTGATGGCTTCGATGAGCGGCTGTGCCTTGATGGTGCGATAGTCGGCCATTGTTGGCGCTCTTATCCCTTTCCAAGATTGCGGTGCGTAGGGTGGGTTAGGCGAAGCCGTAACCCACCTCTTCTGTCTTCGCGAACGTCGAGGGTGGTGGGTTACGCTTCGCTAACCCACCCTACGTTTTCACGATCCGGCGGCAGTGCTCCCACGCCGCATAAATGAGGTTCTCGCTCGCCTCCGGGGTCCGGAACGCCGAATGCGCCGACAACGTTACGTTCGGCAGCTTGGTCAGCGGATGATCGCCGGGCAATGGCTCGATGTTGAAGACGTCGAGGCCGGCATGGCGGATGTGGCCCGACTTCAGCGCATCGATCATGGCGGCCTCGTCGACGACGGCGGCGCGGGCGGTGTTGATGAGGATGACGCCCGGCTTCATCTTCGCGATCATCTCGCGGGTGATCATGCCGCGCGTCTCGTCGTTGAGCAGCAGATGCAGCGATACGACGTCTGCTCTCGCCAACACCGAATCGAGATCGACGAATTCCACGCCCGGATAGCTCTTCGGCGAGCGGTTCCAGGCGATCACCTTCATGCCGCTGCCCGAGGCAATGCGCGCGACCTCCGCGGCAATACCGCCGAAGCCGATCAGGCCGAGCGTCTTGCCCGTGAGCTGCATGCCGTCTTCGCGCAGCCAGTTTCCGCCGCGCATCTCGCGGTCCATCATCGCGATGACGCGGGCCGAAGCCCACATCAGCGCGATCGCGCATTCCGCCACCGCCGTGTCGCCATAGCCCTTGATCAGGTGCACGGAGATGCCGAGCTCAGCGAGCTCCTCCGGGTTCATGTAGCTGCGCGCGCCGGTGCCGAGGAACACGACATGCTTCAGCCCCGCGCACTTCTTTGCGACATCGGTCGGCAGCGCGGTGTGGTCGACGATCGCGATCTCGGCGCCGTCGAGGATCTCGGGATATTGCTCGGGCTTGATGTCGGGATCCCTGTGGATCCGCACCTTGGGATCGCCCGGTTGCTCCAGCCGCTCCAAGATCACGGCGAGGGCTTCATTGGCGTCGACGAAAACTCCGCGCATGATTCTCTCCGGTCAGGATGCGACGCCGGCGATCGCCAGCACCGTGTGCATGAGGACGTTGGTGCCCGCGGCGCAATCGGGCTGCGTAGCGTCTTCCAGCTCGTTGTGGCTGATGCCGTCCTTGCAGGGCACGAACACCATTGCGGCGGGCATGATTGTGTTGAGATTGCAGGCGTCGTGGCCGGCGCCGGAGGTAATGCGGCGAGAGGAGTAGCCGAGCGTCTTCGCCGCGTTTTCCACCGCTGCAATGAGCTTCGGATCGAAATGCGTCGGCGGCTTGCGCCAGACCAGGTCGATCTTCACCTCGACCTTGCGGCGTGCGGCGATCTCGGCAATCGCGCTACGAAGATCGCGATCGAGCGCATCCATGATCGCGTCATCCGCGCTGCGGCAATCCATGGTGAAGGCGATCTCGCCGGGAATGACGTTGCGTGAAGGGTTTGCGATCACGGCCTCGCCGATGGTGCCGACTGCCTTCGGCCCGTGCTTCCTCGCAATGGCTTCCATCGCCAGCACGATCTCGGACAGCGTCGCCAGCGCATCGCGCCGCAGCGGCATCGGTGTCGATCCGGCATGACTCTCGAAGCCGGAAATCTTGCCGTCGTACCAGAGCACGCCCTGGCCGGAATCGACCACACCGATGGTCTTGCCTTCGGCCTCCAGGATCGGGCCCTGCTCGATGTGCAGCTCGACGAAGCAGCCGAGCTTCTGGAACCCGACCGGCTTGTCGCCGCGATAGCCGATGCCGTCGAGCGCCTGGCCGACGGTGGTGCCATCGGCGTCCTTGCGCGACAGGATGTCGTCGGTGGTGAAGTCGCCGACATAGGCGGCGGAGGCCATCATCGCGGGAGCGAAGCGTGAGCCCTCTTCGTTGGTCCAGTTGACGACGCAGATCGGCGCTTCGGTTTCGATTCCGGCATCGTTCAGCGTGCGGATCACTTCGAGCGCACCGAGCGTTCCCAGAATGCCGTCATATTTGCCGCCGGTGGGCTGGGTGTCGAGATGCGAGCCGATGCCGACGGGCAGCTTCGACATGTCGCGACCCTTGCGCAGGCCGAATTGCGAGCCGAGCGCATCGGTGTGCACCTCTAGGCCAGCGTCCTCGCAGGCCTTGCGGAACCAGTCGCGCACCAGCTTGTCCTCCGCGCTCAGCGTCAGCCGCCGCACGCCGCCCTTGGCCGTCGCGCCGAACTGCGCGGTCTCGTGGATGGAGCCCCAGAGGCGGGCGGAATCGATTTGCAAATTGGTGGCGGCTCGGCTCATGCGGTCAGTCTCTCAATTGTCCGGCGCCTGTTTCAATGACGCGCCGGCGCGGGCGCGTCAACTGCGAGGCTGCTCTGCGCAATCTGACATGCAAGCTCTGCGACCCGCTCCACCGCCACGACGTCGGGCGAGGCGAGCCAGCTCGCGGTGAATGTCAGCGGCGCGATTTTGAGATCGGTGTCGAGCAGTTGCAGTCGCCCGTCTGCGAGCTCGCTCTCGACGATGGCGTCGGGGATCACGGCGATGCCGAGACCCTCGACCGCCATGTGGATGACGGTCGCAAGCGAGGCGGAGGCGTGCAGCCGGATCGGCGGCAGCTCCGGCCGGTCGAACACTTCGCGCACGACTTCGTAGGGCCGCGTCTTCCGCGGAAACGTGATGATCGGAAACCGCGCCAGCTCGGCCCGCGTGACCGGTCCATGGCCAAGGCCGAGCGAGGGGCTGGCGAGAAAGCCGATCGGATAGTCGGCGAGGACGCGATTGTGCACCCCGGAGGCAGAGAGCGGCCCCACCACGAAAGCGAGCTCGATCTCCTGCGCAAGCAGGCGCGCGGTCAGGTTCGGCGTGATGTCGACCTCGATCTCCAGCGACAGGTTCGGATAGACCTCGTTCATGCTCTTCACCAGCCGCGGCAGCCAGGTGTGCACGATGGTCTCGGCGACGCCGAGCCGCATCACGCCGCGCATCGCCGAGCGGTCGCCGATCTCGGCGATCATCGCGGCGCGCAGGCCGATCAGCTTCTCCGCATAGACCATCATCTGCCGGCCGCTCGGCGTCGGCGAGGCCACGCGGTGGTCGCGGTTCAACAGCTTCACCCCCATCTCGCGCTCGAGCTGGGCGATGCGCTGCGAGATCGCCGGCTGGGTCGTGTTGAGGCGTGCTGCGGCGCCGCGAAAGCTGCCGAGCTTCACAACCCAGAGAAACGTCTCGATCGATCTGAAGTCCAGCATTGGAAGGATTTTCCCGTCCGATAAATGAAATTTATCGATATTGATTAGAAAGGAAGATTAGACTTTATAGCACGCGTGGTGTTGGCTTGTCTTTGTCGAGTTTATAGGCAGGTCGATCTCATGACTGTTTTGGTGGCAGTGCAGCAAACTGAAACGCCCGACACCCTCCCGAGCCGCAAGGCGCGGCTCGCCTACCGCGAGGGGCTGGTCGCCTCCACCGCCGGCGTTGCCCCCGGCTTCGTCCAGGGCAATCTGGCGATCCTGCCGGCGGAATATGCCGGCGCCTTCCACCGCTTCTGCCAGCTCAATCCCAAGCCGTGTCCGATCATCGGCATGTCCGACGTCGGCAGTCCGCACATCCCGGCGCTCGGCGCGGATCTCGACATCCGCACCGACGTGCCGCGCTATCGAGTCTGGCGCGACGGCGAGGTCGTGGACGAGCCGACCGATGTGACAAAGCACTGGCGCGACGATCTCGTGACCTTCGTGCTCGGCTGCTCCTTCTCGTTCGAAGAGGCGCTGCTCGACGAGGGCATGCCGATCCGCCACATCGAGCACAATGTGCGCGTGCCGATGTATCGCACCAACATCGCCTGCGGCGAGTCCGGTCCCTTCGCCGGTCCCATGGTGGTGTCGATGCGTCCGTTCAAGCCGGCGGATGCGATCCGCGCGGTGCAGATCACCTCGCGCTATCCGGCCGTGCACGGCGCGCCCGTGCATCTCGGCCATCCGCATCTGATCGGCATCAAGGACATCGCCAAGCCCGATTACGGCGATCCGGTCCCGGTTGCAGACGACGAGATCCCGGTGTTCTGGGCGTGCGGCGTGACGCCGCAGTCGGTCATCAATGCTGCCAGGCTGCCGTTCGCGATCACGCATTCGCCGGGCCTGATGCTGGTGACGGATCTCAAGAACAGGACCATGGCCGTGATTTAGTGGGCAGCGTTTGCTGCTTCTTCGAGCTTTACCGCACCCATCAATCGCTTCATTCGATCAGCCGAAATTCAGTAACAGGGGACTTTGCCATGACGATCACTCGCCGCGACGTATTGTTGGGAGCCACCGCTACGGCCGCGCTCGTGCCGCTGGCAGCGCGCGCACAGACTTCGGAAGTCGTGATCGGCGTGATCTATCCGTTCTCCGGCGGCAGCGCGCAGCAGGGCGTCGATGCGCAGAAGGCCTATGAGACCGCGCTCGAGGTCATCAACAAGGCCACGGATTTCGACCTGCCGCTGGCCAAGGGCGAAGGCCTGCCGGGCCTCGGCGGCGCAAAAGTCCGCCTCGTGTTCGCCGACCATCAGGCCGATCCGCAGAAGGGCCGTGCCGAAGCCGAGCGCCTGATCACGCAGGAGAAGGTCTGCGCCATCATCGGCACCTATCAGAGCGCGGTCGCCGTCACGGTCAGCCAGATCTGCGAGCGCTACCAGATCCCGTTCGTCTCGGCCGACAATTCCTCACCCAGCCTGCATCGCCGCGGCCTGAAATATTACTTCCGCGCCTCCCCGCACGACGAGATGTACTCGGCCGCGATGTTCGACTTCTTCGATGCCTTGAAGAAGAAGGGCACCAAGATCGAGACGCTGTCGCTGTTCCACGAAGACACTATCTTCGGCACCGATTCCGCCAATGCCCAGGCCAAGATCGCCGGCGAGCGCGGCTACAAGATCGTCGCGGACATCAAGTATCGCGCCAACTCGCCCTCGCTTTCGGCCGAGGTGCAGCAGCTCAAGAGCGCCAACGCCGACGTGCTGATGCCGTCGAGCTACACCACCGACGGCATCCTGCTGGTGAAGACCATGGCCGAGCTCGGTTACAAGCCGAACGCGATCGTGGCGCAGGACGCCGGCTTCTCCGAGAAGGCGCTCTATGACGCCGTCGGCGACAAGCTCGAAGGCGTGATCTCGCGCGGCACCTTCTCGCTCGATCTCGCGCAGAAGCGCCCGATGGTCGGCAAGATCAACGAGATGTTCAAGACGCGGTCGGGCAAGGATTTCAACGATCTCACCTCGCGTCAGTTCATGGGCCTGATCATCCTCGCCGACGCCATCAGCCGCGCCAAGTCGACGGACGGCGAGAAGATCCGCGACGCGCTCGCCGCCACCGACATCCCGGGCGAGCAGACCATCATGCCCTGGAAGCGCGTCAAGTTCGACGAGATGGGCCAGAACAACGACGCCGACCCGGTGCTGCTGCAATATGTCGGCGGCAAGTTCGTCACCATCTTCCCGCCGCAGGCCGCGATCGCCGAGGCGATCTGGCCGATGAAGTAAGACACGGCGGGCGGGAGCACAGATCGTAGCTCCCGCCCTCATCCTGAGGAGCGGGCGCAGCCCGCGTCTCGAAGGACGAGGGCTGGGCCATCCTTCGAGACGCGCGCGGTGCGCGCTCCTCAGGATGAGGACGTAGTTGGGGGGACAGACTTTTGACAGCCCAAACCATTATCCAAAGTCTCGCGAGCGGCCTCCTCATGGGCCTGCTCTACGGACTGATCGCCGTCGGCCTCGCGCTGATCTTCGGCCTGATGGACGTCGTGAACTTCGCCCATGGCGAGTTCTTGATGATCGCGATGTATGTGAGCTTCTTCCTGTTCACGTTTTTCGCCATCGACCCCTTGCTGTCGGCGCCGCTGGTGGCCGCTGCCCTGTTCGTATTCGGAGCGGTGGTCTATTTGTTGATCGTACGCTTCGCCATGCGGGCCAAGGCCAATGCGGGCATGGTGCAGATCTTCTCCACCTTCGGCCTCGCCATCGTGATGCGCGGCCTCGCGCAGTTCTTCTTCACGCCGGATTATCGCAGCGTTCCGCATTCCTGGCTCGGCGGCAAGACGATCTCGATCGCCGGCGTCTTCCTGCCGGAGCCGCAGCTCATGGGTGCGCTGGTTGCGATCCTGGCCTTCGCCGGGCTCTACTTCTTCATCCATCGCACCGATTTCGGGCGCGCGCTGGAGGCCACCCGTGAAGATCCCGGGGCGGTGGCTCTCGTCGGCATCGACAAGAACCGCGTGTTCGCGCTCGGCTGGGGGCTTGGTGCCGCGCTGGTCGGCCTCGCCGGAGCGATCATGGCAAGCTTCTTCTATATCTACCCCGACGTCGGCGCGTCCTTTGCGCTGATCGCCTACGTCACGGTCGCGCTCGGCGGCTTCGGCAGCGTGTTCGGCGCTTTCGCCGGCGGGATCATCGTCGGCCTCGTCGAGGCCACCACCGCGCTGGTGCTGCCACCCTCGCTGAAATCGGTCGGCATTTACGCCGTCTACCTGCTGGTCGTCTTCATCCGGCCGCGCGGCCTGTTCGGATCGATGTGATGGACAAGGATTTTGCCGCGCGGCGCCGCCGCGACCTCATCATCGCCGCGGTGCTGACCGCCCTGGCGGCGCTCGCTCCCCTGTTCATCAAGGACGTCTACGTCCAGAACATCCTGATCCTGACTTTGATGTATGCGGCGCTCTCGCAGAGCTGGAATATTCTCTCCGGCTATTGCGGACAGATCTCGCTGGGACATGCGCTCTATTTCGGCATCGGCGCCTACACCACCGAGCTGCTGTTCACCAAGTTCGGCGTGCTGCCATGGTTCGGCATGCTCGCCGGCGGCGCAGTCGCGGCCGCAATCGCGATGGGGCTCGGCTATCCCTTCTTCCGCCTGCGCGGCCATTATTTCGTGATCGCGACCATCGTCATCGCCGAGATCGGCTTGCTGCTGTTCCAGAATTGGGAATGGGCGGGGGCCGCGATGGGGATCACCATTCCGGTGCGCGGCGACAGCTGGTTGAAATTCCAGTTCATGCGCAGCAAGCTGCCATACTTCTATTTCGCACTTGTGCTGTGCTGCCTCGCCTGGTTCGTCACCTGGTGGCTGGAGGACTCCAAATGGGGCTTCTGGTGGCGCGCGGTGAAGGACAATCCGGAAGCGGCCGAGAGCCTCGGCGTCGTCGTGTTCAACTCCAAGATGGGCGCGGCTGCCGTCTCCGCTTTCCTCGTTGCCATCGGCGGCGCCTTCTATGCGCAGTTTCTCGCCTATATCGATCCTGAAAGCGTCATGGGGTTCCAGTTCTCGCTGCTGATGGCGCTGCCGGCCGTGCTTGGCGGCATCGGCACCCTCTGGGGGCCCGTGTTAGGGGCGGCGATCCTGATCCCGATGACGGAGCTGACGCGCTCCTATATCGGCGGATCCGGCCGCGGCGTCGACCTCATCGTCTACGGCACGCTAATCGTGCTGATTTCGCTCGCCCTGCCGCAGGGTCTGGTGAGCCTGTTCTCTCGTGCGAAGCGGAAGGGAGCCACGCGATGACCCCACTGCTTGAAACCCGCGGCGTCTGGCAGCGTTTCGGCGGCCTCGTCGCCAACAGCGACGTTTCGATTTCGGTCGGCCGCGGCGAGATCGTCGGTCTGATCGGCCCGAATGGTGCCGGCAAGTCCACGCTATTCAATCTCATCGCCGGGGTGCTGCCGCCGACGCAAGGCTCGATCTGGTTCGACGGCGAGGATGTCACCAGCATGCCGGCCGCCGAGCGCTGCCAGCGCGGCGTCGGGCGCACCTTCCAGGTCGTCAAGAGCTTCGAGACCATGACCGTTATCGACAACGTCATCGTCGGCGCTCTCGTGCGCAACACCGTGATGCGCGAGGCACGCCGCAAGGCGCATGAGGTGCTCGAATTCACCGGCCTTGCCGCGCGCGCCAACGTGCTCGCGAGCGACCTCGTGCCGGCCGAAAAGCGCCGCCTCGAAGTCGCGCGCGCGCTTGCGACGGAACCAAAACTTCTGCTGCTGGACGAAGTCCTCACCGGCCTGACGCCGACTGAGGCGCAGACCGGTGTGGCGCTGGTGCGCAAGGTGCGTGACGCCGGCATCACCGTGCTGATGGTCGAGCACGTCATGGAGATCGTGATGCCGCTGGTCGACCGCGCCATCGTGCTCGACCTCGGCAAGGTGCTGGTCGAGGGCAAGCCCACTGAAATCGTCCGCGATCCCAAGGTGATCAGCGCATATCTGGGAGATCGTCATGCTGTCGGTGCGTGAAGTCACGACCGCCTATCAGGGCCTGGTCGCGATCTCCGCGGTCTCGATCGAGGTCCAGAAGGGCGAGATCGTCTGCGTCGCCGGCGCCAACGGCGCGGGCAAGTCGACACTGCTGAAATCCATCGCCGGTGCCGAGCGCCCGCGCTCGGGCACGGTGACGTTCGATGGCAAGCGCCTCGACGGCATGGCGCAGCACCACATCACCGCCACCGGCATCGCCTACGTGCCGGAGAACCGCCGACTGTTTCCGCGCCTCTCCGTGCGAGACAATCTGCGCCTCGGCAGCTATCTCTACCGCGGCGAGGCCGACCGCGAGAGTCCGCTCGATCTCGTGTTCCAACTGTTTCCGCGTCTCTCCGAGCGCCTGGAGCAGCGCGCCGAGACGCTCAGCGGCGGCGAGCAGCAGATGCTCGCCATCGGCCGCGCGCTGATGACGCGCCCGCGGCTGTTGATGCTGGACGAGCCCTCGCAGGGCATCATGCCGAAGCTGGTCGACGAGATCTTCCAGGCCGTGAAACGCATCCGCGACGCCGGCATGACCGTCTTGATCGTCGAGCAGCGCATGGCGGAATGCCTGGAAATCGCAGACCGCGCTTACATCCTGCAAACCGGCCGCGTGCTAATGCAGGGCGCGGCAAGCGAGATCAAAGGCAATCCCGACGTGCGCAAGGCGTATCTGGGGCTGTAGCTACAGGCACACTGCCGTAGCCCGGATGAGCGAAGCGATATCCGGGGCAAGCGTTCCCGCATGTCGCTGCGCTCATACGGGCTACGATTGCGGGGGCTGTAGCGCCAACCGTCATTGCGAGCGCAGCGAAGCAATCCAGAAATGCATCCGTGGAAAAGACAGGTTTTTTTTTGGGGGGGGGCGGAGAGAGGGGTTTTAGGCCCCCCCCATTACCGGGGGCGCCGCGCGGAGGGCC
>NZ_JBVVPQ010000022.1:92921-111049 GCF_055811695.1 Bradyrhizobium sp. MI1.3
GCACCGGCTGGGGGCGCACCGATTGTGAGCGCGTGCCGAGACGTGAGCCCCAATCTCGTCATTGCGAGCGCAGCTAAGCAATCCAGAATCCCTCCGCGGAAAGACTCTGGATTGCTTCGCTGCGCTCGCAATGACGAGGTTAGAGCCGAGCCTAATGCCCGTGCTCCGGCAGCATCAGCCCAAACACCTTCCCCAGATCGTTCACCTGCTCCGGCGACAAATACCGCGGGTTCATCCCGCGCAGCATCAGATACAGCTTCGCCGTCTCCTCCAGCTCCTCCGTCGCGAACACGGCTGCCTCCAGCGTGTCGCCCGCGACGACCGGGCCGTGATTGGCGAGCAGCACGGATGAGTATTTCCCCGCCAGCCCTCTGATCGCATCGGCGACCGCGGGATCGCCGGGGCGGTAATAGGGCACGAGCGCGGTGGCGCCGCATTTCATCAGATAATAGGCCGTCATCGGCGGCAGCGCGGCGCGCGGGTCGATCTCCGGGAGCATCGACAGCGCGACCGAATGGGTGGAATGCAGGTGCACGATCGCCCTTGCGCTCCCGCGCGTGGCGTAGAGCGCATTGTGCAGCGGAACTTCCTTGGTCGGCGCATCGCCCGAAACCAGTCGGCCCTGATCGTCCAGCCGCGACAATTTTGCGGGATCGAGGAAGCCGAGCGAGGCATTGGTCGGCGTCACCAGCCAGCCGCCGCCATCCAGCCTGACGCTGATATTGCCGGAGGAGCCGGGCGTCAGCCCACGTTCGAACAGGGACCGTCCGAAGCGGCAAATGTCTTCGCGCAGCAATGTCTCGTTGCTCATGGCCGTCATGTCCGTTTGTCTCACGCTTTGGCAGCGCGGCCAAGCCGTGTTATTCCGTTGCCAAGCTGCCGCAAAGGGCGGCCCTCCGGGAAACGTCGCAAGGATCAGTTGTATGTCCGCCTCCACGTCACAGAATCAGCGCATCGCCGTCATCGGGCTCGGCTCGATGGGGTTTGGCATGGCGACCTCGCTGAAGCGCGCCGGTCATGTCGTCACCGGCTGCGACGTCTCGGCCGATGCGGTCGCGCGTTTCGTGACGGAGGGCGGCGCCGGCGCCAAGACGCCGGCTGAAGCTGCCAAGGGCGCCGACATCGTCGTCAGCGTCGTCGTCAATGCGGCGCAGACCGAGACGATCCTGTTCGGCAAGGATGGCGTCGCCGAAACCATGGCCAAGGACAGCGTCTTCCTGTCGTCGGCGACCATGGATCCCGACGTGGCGCGGCGTCTCGCCAAGCAGTTGGAGGCGACCGGCCGGCACTATCTGGATGCGCCGATCTCCGGCGGGGCGCAGCGCGCAGCGCAGGGCGAGCTGACAATTCTCGCTTCCGGCAGTCCGGCTGCGTTTGAGAAGGCGCGGCCCGCGCTCGATGCCATGGCCGCAAAGCTCTACGAGCTCGGGGATGCCGCAGGCCAGGGCGCCGCCTTCAAGATGATCAACCAGTTGCTCGCCGGCGTTCATATCGCCGCCGCCAGCGAGGCGATCGCGTTCGCGGCCAAGCAGGGTCTCGATATCCGCAAGGTCTATGAGGTGATCACGGCGTCCGCCGGAAACTCCTGGATGTTCGAGAACCGCATGCCGCACGTGCTCGACGGCGATTACACGCCGCGCAGTGCGGTCGAGATCTTCGTCAAGGACCTCGGCATTATCCAGGACATGGCGCGCAGTGCCAGATTCCCGGTCCCGGTCTCCGCCGCAGCGCTCCAGATGTTCTTGATGACATCAGCCGCCGGCATGGGCCGCGACGATGATGCGTCGGTAGCGCGGATGTATGCGCAGGTCACCGGCGTCAAGCTGCCCGGCGACAAATAGACAAGAGGATTCCCATGCCCCGTTTTGCCGCCAATCTCTCGATGATGTTCACCGAGGTGCCGTTCCTCGACCGCTTCGATGCCGCTGCGGCAGCCGGCTTCACCGCCGTCGAGTTTCTCTTTCCCTATGAGCATCCGGCCGAAGCCGTCGGCGAGCGGCTCAAGCGCAACGGCTTGACCCAGGCGCTGTTCAACCTGCCGCCGGGCGACTGGAATGCCGGCGAGAAGGGCTTTGCGGCGCTCCCGTCGCGATTCCCCGAGCTCAAGGCGAGCTTGGAGACCGCGCTGCCCTACGCCAAGGCGACCGGCGTCAAGCGGCTGCATTTGATGGCAGGCATCGCCAACCGTGGCGAGCGCGTCGCGATCGAGGCGTTCTACAAATCGGTGGCGTGGGCCGCCGAGTTCTTTGCGCCGCACAGCATCGACATCGTGCTCGAGCCGATCAATGCGCGCAACGTGCCCGGCTATTTCCTCAACGATTTCGGCTTCGCGCGCGACCTGATCCAGGAGCTGCGGCTTCCGAACCTAAAACTGCAGTTCGACATTTATCACTGCCAGATCATCCATGGCGACGTCACGATGCGGCTGCGCGAGATGATGCCGGTGATCGGCCACATCCAGATCGCCAGCATCCCCTCGCGCAACGAGCCTGATGGCGAGGAGCTGAACTATCCGTTCCTGTTCGACGAACTCGACCGGCTCGGCTATGCCGGCTTCGTCGGCTGCGAATATAATCCCCGCGGCAAGACCACCGACGGCCTTGCCTGGTTCAGGCCTTATGCGGGAGTGAAGCCGTGACACTTGCAGCGAAAATATCTCTTGGCTGCATCGCCGACGACTACACCGGCGCCTCCGACCTCGCCAACACGCTGACACGCGCCGGCCTGCGCACCGTGCAGACCATCGGCGTGCCCGCGGACGATCTCGCGCTGCCCGAGGTCGACGCCGTCGTGGTGTCCTTGAAGAGCCGTTCGATCGAGGCCGGCCTTGCCGTGTCGCGCTCGCGCGCGGCTGACAAATGGCTGCGCGGCCGTGGCGCCGGCCACGTGCTGTTCAAGATCTGCTCGACCTTCGATTCCACCGATGCCGGCAATATCGGCCCGGTGATGGATGCGCTGCGCGCCGATTGCGGCGAGGCGACCGTGCTGGTGACGCCGGCCTTCCCGGAGACTGGCCGCACCGTCTACCAGGGCAATCTGTTTGTCGGCGCCGTGCCGTTGAACGAGAGCCCGCTGAAGGACCATCCGCTCAACCCGATGCACGATTCCAACCTGGTGCGCATCCTGGCGCGCCAGAGCAAAACGCAAATCGGCCTCGTCGACCTCGCCACCGTCACGCGCGGCGCGGATGCCGTGCGGACGCGGCTCGCCGAACTTGCGGGCAAGGGCATTGGCGCGGCGATCATCGACGCCGTGTTCGACCGCGACCTTGAGACCATCGGCCTCGTCGCTGTCCAGCATCGGCTGTCGGTCGGCGCCTCCGGCATGGGCCTTGGGCTGGCGCGGGCGCTGGTGTCGACAGGCAAGGTCACATCGACAGCGGCGAGCAGCGAGGCGAGGGCTGCCGTCGGCGGACCGGCGGCGTGCCTTGCCGGAAGCTGCTCGCAGGCGACGCTTCAGCAGATTGCCAATGCCGAGCGTGTCATGCCGGTGCTGCATCTCGATCCGGGCCGTATTACTACGGGCGAGGACGAGGCGCAGCGCGCGCTGGCCTGGGCGAAACCGCGACTGGCCGACGGTCCGGTCCTGATCGCATCGAGCTCGACGCCGGATCAGGTCGCCGCGCTCCAGGCGCGCCATGGTCGCGACGCGGCCGGTCACGCCATCGAGCAGGCGATGGCCGATATCGCCGAGGGTCTGGTGCTGGGCGGGGTGAAGCGCCTGGTCGTCGCCGGCGGGGAGACATCCGGCGCCGTGGTCGACCGGTTGAAGATTCCCGGATTTCTCGTGGGAGTAGAGATCGCGGCGGGCGTCCCGGTGCTGCGCGCGGTCGGTGCTGAAAAAGGCGACATGTTGCTTGCCTTGAAGTCCGGCAATTTCGGCGGCCCGGAGTTTTTCTCCGACGCGCTTGGGCTCATGCGCTGAGCGCAGGGCATTCTTAGCTGCCTGTTCATTTGTTTCAGGCTCGGTACTCGTGCGGAGTCGTTATTAACATCTGCTCAGGTGCTCTGGTGTTTGATTTCGGTACTGCTCCTTTTGGTTGATTCGTAAAATTCCGGACGCGCCGCCGCGCCAGCACAAAGAGACCCGATTATGCTCGCCACCATTTCCATTCGCGCCAAGATCATCAGTGTCGTGGCGTTCCTGCTGGTCGCGATGGCCGGCATGGGCCTGCTCGCCGTCATGAAGATGCGGTCGATGAACGCCAATACCACCGAGATCACCACGAGCTGGATGCCCAGCGTGCGGGTGCTGGGCGAGCTCCGGGCATCAGTCATCACCTACCGCAACGTGGTTCGTCAGCACATGCTGTCGGAAACCCTTGAAGACAAGCTCGCCAACGAGAAGACGGGCGCCACGGTGATCGAGGCGCTCGCCAAGGCCCGCAAGGCCTACGAGCCGATGATCACCTCGCCCGAAGAACGGAAGCTCTACAACGATTGGGCCAAGCTCTGGGACGACTATAAGAAGGGCACCGAAGACGTCATGGCGCTCTCGCGCAAGGAGGCCGGCAAGGTCCCGCATGAGGCCCAGGAGCTGAACACCAAGACGGTCAACAAGATCGGTCTCGAGGCGGACGCGATCCTGACCAAGGACATCGAGCTCAATACCAAGGGCGGAGACCAGGCCGCGCAGGACGCTGAGGATAGCTACAATTATGCCTTCATGCTGGTCTCGATCATCCTCGGCGCGGCCGTCGTCGTCGGGGTCGGCGTCGGCTTCTACCTGGTCCGGGACGTCTCCAGCGGCATCAACTCGATCATCGAGCCGATGCAGGCGCTGGGCAAGGGCGAGCTTTCCGCCGAAGTTCCTCATCGCGGTGAGAAGACCGAGATCGGCGCCATGGCCGATGTGCTCCAGATCTTCAAGGAAGCGCTGATCGCCAAGAAGGCCGCCGACGAGGCTGCCGCCGCCGATGCCGAAGCCAAGATCGAGCGCGGCCGCCGCGTCGACAACATCACCCGCGAATTCGAGACGATGATCGGCGAGATTGTCCAGACCGTGTCGTCGGCCTCGACTCAGTTAGAGGCCTCCGCCTCGACGCTGACCTCGACCGCCGACCGCTCCCAGCGGCTGGCGACCACCGTTGCCGGAGCGTCGGAGGAAGCCTCGACCAACGTGCAGTCGGTCGCTTCGGCGACCGAGGAGATGGCCTCGTCGGTGAGCGAGATCAGCCGCCAGGTCCAGGAATCGGCGCGAATGGCGGGCGACGCCGTCGGCCAGGCGCGCTCCACCACCGAGCGCGTCAGCGAGCTCTCCAAGGCGGCCTCGCGCATCGGCGACGTCGTCGAGCTCATCAACACCATCGCCGGCCAGACCAATTTGTTGGCGCTCAACGCGACCATCGAAGCCGCACGCGCCGGCGAAGCCGGCCGCGGCTTTGCGGTCGTGGCCTCCGAGGTGAAGGCGCTCGCCGAGCAGACCGCGAAGGCGACCGGTGAAATCGGCCAGCAGATCTCCGGCATCCAGGCGGCGACCAACGACTCGGTCGGCGCCATCAAGGAGATCTCGTCGACCATCGAGCGTCTGTCGGAGATTTCCTCGGCGATCGCGGCGGCCGTGGAAGAGCAGGGCGCCGCGACCCAGGAGATCGCCCGCAACGTCCAGCAGGCGGCGCAGGGCACCCAGCAGGTCTCATCCAACATCACCGACGTGCAGCGCGGCGCAACCGAGACCGGCACGGCCTCCTCGCAGGTTCTGTCGGCGGCACAGATGCTGTCCAACGACTCGGGCCGGCTCAAGACCGAGGTCAGCAAGTTCCTGACCAACGTTCGCGCGGCGTAGCTACGTCCGCGCGGCGTAACGACGGACGCGCGAGGTGTAAACTCCCGCGTCAACATCCATTGACGAACGAGCGGCGCCTCAAGCGCCGCTCTTTTTTTGAGCGCCGGTAGCCTGATGTCGGTAGCAGGTACCATCATGGGGTTCCGCGGAAGATGGACGGGTGCCTTCTTCATCGATAGTTAAATTCGGCTTACGAGAATGGTCACAAGGACCGCCGGTAGCAGCCCTGATTGGAATCGCCGCTTATTTCATCCAACTTTTGGGGCTCGCATGCGCAAGAATTTACCCGTCACCGATGTCGAATATTCCGTCAGCGATGAGACGCTGATCGTCTCCCGGACTGACCTCAAGGGCAAGCTCACCTACTTCAACGACGACTTCCTTGCTGCAGCCGGCTTCACGTCCGCGGAGCTGATGGGCCAGCCGCACAACATCGTCCGTCACCCCGACATGCCGCCGGAGGCATTCGACAATCTCTGGGACACGCTGAAGGCCGGCAAGCCGTGGCTCGGCGCGGTGAAGAACCGCCGCAAGAACGGCGATTTCTACTGGGTGCTGGCGACGGCATCGCCCATTCGCGAGAACGGGCAGGTCACGGGCTTTACGTCGATCCGCACCAGATTGCCGGCCGACCAGCGCAAGCTGGCCGAAGAGGTCTACGCCGCGATCCGCGAGAAGAAGCCGCATGGTTATCGCGTCGATGCCGGCATCATCCGCCGCCGCTCGCTGCTCGACCATTTTGCGATCTTCACCAGAACGCTGAAGGCGCGCCTGGTCACCACGATGGCGCTGCAGCTGCTGTTCGTGCTTGGGCTTGGCATCGGCGGCGCGCTCTCGACCGGCGGCACGACCAGCCTGAGCCTGGCGCTGCTGGCCGCCGCCGGCGCTGCCGTCCTCGGCTTCGCCGGCCTTACGACCATGCGCGCCGTCCAGGGGCCAATGCAGCAGCTCAACGACACCTTGGTCAACCTCGTCCAGGACAAGCTGGACAATCGCATCGTGATCCAGCGCGACGACGAGATTGGCGAGGCGCTACGCAACCTGCAGACGGTGCAGACCATCATCCGTTTCAGCCGCGGCGAGGTCCAGGCCGTGCAGCTGCGCTCAGAGGCGCAGCGCAAGGCCGAGATGGCAAAGCTCGCGGACGCCTTCGAGGCCGCTATCGGCGAGATCGTGGAAACGGTCTCGTCAGCCGCGACCGAGTTGGAAGCGTCTGCTTCGACGCTGTCCACCACGGCGGGTCGCGCGATGGAGCTCGCTACCGTGGTCGCGGCAGGCTCCGAAGAAGCCTCAGCCAACGTGGATTCTGTCGCCTCTGCCGCGGAGGAGATGGCGGCTTCGGTTCGCGAGATCAGCCGCCAGGTTCAGGACTCGGCGCGGATCGCAGGCGAGGCCGTCAGCCAGGCGCAGATCACCACCGAACGCGTCAGCGAGCTGTCGCGCGCCGCGTCACGCATCGGCGATGTGGTAGAACTCATCAACGCGATCGCCGGTCAGACCAATCTTCTGGCGCTCAATGCCACAATCGAGGCCGCGCGCGCCGGCGAAGCCGGTCGCGGCTTCGCGGTCGTTGCCTCCGAGGTCAAGGCACTCGCCGAGCAGACGGCAAAGGCAACCGGCGAGATTGGCCAGCAGGTTGGCGGCATTCAGACGGCAACGCAGGACTCGGTCGGCGCGATTGGCCAGATCAGCGGCACGATCGCGCAATTGTCCGAGATTTCCTCGGCGATCGCGGCCGCCGTGGAAGAGCAGGGCGCAGCCACCCGGGAGATCGCTCGCAACGTGCAGCACGCGGCGGAGGGCACGCAGCAGGTGTCCTCGAACGTCGCCGAGGTCGAGCGCGGCGCCACCGAAACCGGGTCGGCCTCCTCACAGGTACTGTCGGCGGCACAGATGCTCTCGCGCGATTCCAACCGGCTGAAGCTCGAAGTGGGCAAGTTCCTCGGGTCGGTCCGCGCCGCATGAGGCGGCCGCATGGCCGCAGTGCGTGTTCTGCAGTGCGGTAGCAGGGAATTGAATGCAGGAAACCCGCCGGAGATTAGCGTTTCCGGCGGTGCTCGGGTAAAGGGTAAAGAGGATCCCCGTGGGGGCGGATTCCGTATCCTCGCTTGACCTGGAATTTCCCGGCGAATGATTGCTCTGGTCCGTATTGCCCTGAGCCGGCCCTACACGTTTGTCGTGCTCGCGCTCCTGCTCCTGATCATCGGACCGCTGGCGGCGCTGCGGACGCCGACCGACATCTTCCCGGACATCCGCATTCCCGTGATCGGCGTGGTCTGGCAGTACACCGGCCTGCCGCCCGACCAGATGTCGGGCCGCATCACCACGCCGTTTCAGCGCGCGCTGACCACGACGGTCAACGACATCGAGCACATCACCGCCAATTCCTATAACGGCTTTGGCATCATCAAGATCTTCTTCCAGCCGAACGTCGACATCCGCACCGCCAATGCGCAGGTCACCGCGATCTCGCAGACGCTGATCAAGCAGATGCCGCCGGGCGCGACGCCGCCTCTGATCCTGAATTACTCCGCCTCCACCGTGCCGATCGTCCAGGTGGCGCTGTCGGGTGACGGGCTGACCGAGCAGAACCTCGCCGATATCGGCATCAACCAGCTCCGCACGCCGCTGGTCACCGTGCCGGGTGCTGCGATCCCGTATCCCTTCGGCGGCAAGCAGCGCCAGATCCAGATCGACCTCGACCCCACCGCGCTCCAGGCCCGCGGCCTGTCCGGCCAGGACGTCGCCAATGCGCTGGCTGCGCAGAACCTGATCACGCCTGTCGGCACCCAGAAGATCGGCACCTTCGAGTACAACATCCAGCTCAACAATTCGCCCCTGAAGATCGACGAGCTCGGCAATCTGCCCATCAAGACCGTCAACGGCGCGATGGTCTATGTGCGCGACGTCGCGACTGTGCGGGACGGCAACCCGCCGCAGACCAACATCGTCCATGTCGACGGCAACCGCTCGGTGCTGATGATGGTGCTGAAGGCGGGCGCGACCTCGACGCTCGACATCATCGCCGGCATCAAGCAGAAGGTGATCGACGTCAAGGACCAGCTGCCGGACGCGCTCAAGATCGGCTTCATCGGCGATCAGTCGGTGTTCGTCCGCGGCGCCATCGAAGGCGTCGCGTTTGAAGGCGTGATCGCGGCGCTGCTCACCAGCGTCATGATCCTGCTGTTCCTCGGCAGCTGGCGCTCGACCGTCATCATCGCGGTCTCGATCCCGCTCTCCGTGCTCGGCGCCATCATCATGCTGTCGGCGATCGGCGAGACGCTGAACATCATGACGCTCGGCGGCCTGGCGCTCGCGGTCGGCATTCTCGTCGACGATGCCACCGTCACGATCGAGAACATCAACTACCATCTGGAGCAGGGCAAGCCGGTCGAGCAGTCGATCCTCGACGGCGCCAACCAGATCGTGACGCCGGCCTTCGTCTCGCTGCTCTGCATCTGCATCGTGTTCGTGCCGATGTTCTTCCTCACCGGCGTGGCGCGCTTCCTGTTCGTGCCGATGGCGGAAGCGGTGATGTTCGCGATGATCTGGTCATTCCTGCTGTCGCGTACCTTGGTGCCGACCATGGCCAACTATCTGTTGCAGGCACATGTCCATCACGAGGACGGCCCGCCGAAGTCGCGCAATCCCCTGGTCTGGTTCCAGCGCGGCTTCGAGGCTCGCTTCGAGCGCATTCGCGGCGGCTACCATAATTTCCTCGGGCTCGCGCTGGCGCACCGTCCGGTGTTCGTGATCGGCTTCCTTTGCGTGGTCGCCGCCTCCTTCGCGCTGGTGCCCTTCCTCGGGCGCAACTTCTTCCCCGCGGTCGATGCCGGCAACATCCTGATGCACGTCCGCACCCAGGTCGGCACCCGCGTGGAGGAGACCGCGAACCAGCTCGCCGACGTGCAGAAGGCGATCCGCAAGCTGATCCCGGGCGAGATCGAAACGCTGACCGACAACATCGGCATGCCGATCTCCGGCATCAACATGACCTACAACAACACCGGCGTGATCGGCCCGCAGGATGGCGACATCCAGATCAAGCTGAAGGAAGGCCACAAGCCGACCGAGGAGCATGTGCGCGTGCTGCGTGAGCAACTGCCGCGGCTGTTCCCCGGCGTCAGCTTCGCCTTCCTGCCGGCCGACATCGTCAGCCAGATCCTGAACTTCGGCGCGCCGGCGCCGATCGACCTGCAGATCCGCGGCGCCAATCTCAGCGCCAACTTCGCGTATGCCAACAATCTGCTGGCCAAGGTCCGCAGGATTCCCGGCGTCGCGGATGCGCGCATCCAGCAATCGCCGAACAATCCGACCTTCAACATCGACGTCGACCGCACCCGCGCGCAATATGTCGGCCTGACCGAGCGCGACGTCACCAACAGTCTCGTGGTCAACCTTGCCGGCTCCTCGCAGGTGGCGCCCACCTACTACCTCAACCCGGATAACGGCGTGTCCTATTCGATCGTGATGCAGACGCCGCAATACCAGATGGATTCGCTCAGCGCGCTGCAGACGCTGCCGATCACGGCTGCCGGAAATTCGCAGTCGCCGATCCTCGGCGGCATCGCCGACATCAAGCGCTCGACCTCGAGCGCGGTGGTCTCGCAATACGACATCCAGTCGATGGTGCAGATCTTCGCCACCACCTCGGGCCGCGATCTCGGTGCGGTCGCGACCGACATCCGCCAGGTGATCGCCGACACCGCCAGGGAGGTGCCGAAAGGCTCTTCCGTCGTGCTGCTCGGCCAGGTGCAGACCATGAACAGCGCCTTCACCGGCTTGTTGTTCGGCCTGCTCGGCGCGGTCGTCCTGATCTATTTCCTGATCGTCGTGAACTTCCAGTCCTGGTCCGATCCCTTCGTGATCATCACGGCGCTGCCGGCCGCGCTCGCCGGCATCGTCTGGATGCTGTTCGCCACTGAGACGACGCTGTCGGTGCCGGCGCTGACCGGCGCCATCATGTGCATGGGCGTTGCCACCGCCAACAGCGTGCTCGTGATCTCGTTCGCGCGCGAGCGCTACGAAGAGCTCGGCGATCCCATCGCCGCGGCGCTGGAAGCCGGCTTCGTCCGGTTCCGCCCGGTGCTGATGACCGCGCTCGCCATGATCATCGGCATGGCGCCCATGGCCCTGGGGCTCGGCGAGGGTGGCGAGCAGAATGCGCCGCTCGGCCGCGCCGTGATCGGCGGCCTGATCTTTGCAACCTTCGCCACGCTGATGTTCGTTCCCGTGGTGTTCAGTATGGTACACAAGAAGCAAGGCGGCAAAGCCGCCGCCCCTTTGGAGACTCCGCATGTCGCCCACTGAATCCCGCTCCCCGGTGTCGCACCGGAAACTGGGCATTTTCGGCGTGGTGGCGCTGATCGCGGCAGGCCTGGTCGTGGGCACCGGCATCCGCGCGCGCGAGGAGCAGGGCTCCAAACTGAAGGCATGGACCGATGATCAGGCTGTTCCGAGCGTCGCGGTGACGCTGCCTAATGCCAAGGCTCTCAATACGACCATCGACTTGCCGGGCCGTCTCGAAGCCTATTATCGCGCGCCGATCTTTGCCCGCGTTCCCGGCTATCTCAAGAGCTGGAGCGCCGACATCGGTGCGCGGGTGAAGGCCGGTCAGGTGATCGCCGAGATCGAGGCGCCCGACCTCGACCAGCAACTGCTTCAGGCCCGCGCCGACCTCGCCAGCCAGCAGTCCAGTGCCAGGCTGTCGGAAGCCACCCTCAACCGCCGCAAGACGCTGGTCGCCTCCAACTTCGTCTCCGCGCAGGAGATCGACGAGCGTACCGCCGATCTCTCCAACAAGAACGCGGCGGTTCGCTCGGGCCAGGCCAATGTCGAGCGCCTCGAAGCGCTGGCCGGTTACAAGAAGATCACCGCTCCGTTTGACGGTGTGGTCACGGCGCGCGACACCGACGTCGGTGCGCTGATCAATTCAGGCGGCGGCTCGGGCCCGGCGATGTTCGTGGTCTCCGACATCACCAAGCTGCGCGTCTACATCAACGTGCCCCAGAACTACGTGCCCGCGATCAAGATCGGCGCCAAGGCCGCCATTGTGCTGCCGGAGTATCCGAACCGGACCTTCCAGGCGACGGTGGAAGCCTCCTCGCAGGCGGTTGACGTCGCCTCCGGCACGACGCGCATGCAACTTGGTCTCGACAATTCCTCGGGCGAGCTGATGCCCGGCGGCTACGCCAGCGTGAAGCTCAACCTGCAGCGCGACTCCGCGCCGCTCAGCATTCCCGCCAGTGCGCTGATCTTCAACGGCAGCGGCCTGCGCGTCGCAACCGTCGGTCCGGACGACAAGGTCCTGTTCAAGGCCGTGACCATCGCCCGCGACCTCGGCCGCGAGATCGAGCTCGCCTCGGGCATTGCAGCCGATGACCGCGTCATCACGGCACCACCGGACGGCCTGTCCGACGGCGACCAGGTCCGTGTGACCGGCGCCGGTGCCAAGGGCAAGCCGGCGACGGCGTCCGAGAAGCAGGCGCCGAAGGGGTAGGGTGAGTTTGTAGGGTGGGGTTTGGGAGCGGTAAACCCCACGGAGGGTTGCCCCGTGTCAAAAACCGGGGGGTTTACGGGGGGGAACCCCCCCGAACCCCCCCCCCCCTCCTTCCCCCCCCCCAAACCCGGGGGGGGGGCCGCGCCCCCCCCCCCCCCCCCACCCGCCACCCGCCACTCCGGGACGCCATCCGCGGCCGTCGTGATCTCGCCCAGCGAACCCACCGGCGTGCGGTCCATGTTCAGCACTTGCGCCAACGTCGCCGTGTCGCCCGCGGGAATCCGCGCCAGCGTGCGCCTGTCGTCTTCCGTCCGCAGCATCACCACGCCATGCTCGACATCGCCGCTGCGGCCATAGAGCACCGTAAAGCTCTCGACCTTGCCCATGCCGCTCGGCTCCGTCACGAACTCCGGCACCGCGCGCTTGTTGCGGTCCGCCGCCGCCTGCACGCTCGTCTCCTGTGCCAATGCTTCACGCGGCGGCGCCTTCGACACCACCAGCGCATGATGCTTGGTGACGAAGCCGCCCTGGCCGTAGAGCAGGCCGAGCTTGGCGCCGTTGCGCAGGCGCCGCACCATCGCGCAGGCAGCATGGGTCATGTAGGTGTTGAGCGGCGCCCCGAAGAAGGTGAGGCCGCCTGTTACGGTCGGCTGCACGTCCGCACCCAGGCCCAGCGTCCGCCGCGCCATTTTGGGCACGCACGGGAAGCAGCTATAGAGCTCGATCGCGTCGAAATTCTTGCCGTCGCCGTCGGCGAGATCCATCACGGCCTTCAAAACGGCGTTCTGCGAATGGCTCTCGTAAAACTGGTCGCGCAAAAGATAGTCGCGCGGTTCTTCCGCCGAAGCGCCGCCGAGCGGGTAGACGAGCTTGTCCTCGGCGATGCCTGCCGCACGCGCCCTGGCGAGGCTGGTGAGCAGCAGCGCGCCGCCCATGTTGACGCTCGGGTTGGCAACCATGAGCTTGTTGTAGGGCCAGGCGATCAGGCGGTTGTCCCCGGTCGGCGTCGTGATTTCGTCGGGCGCATAGCGCCGCTTCAGCCAGGCATTTGGATTTTGCGCGGCGGCTTCTGAATAGCGCGACCACAGCACGCCTGACTCCGCCATCGCTTCGCGCGGCGTCTGGCCCCAATGCGCCGAGGAGGCGGCCTCGTAGAATGGATACACCGTGACGGGCCGGAACACCCCGAGCTTCTGCGCCAGCGGCTTCTGGTACGCTGCGCCGCGTTTCGGCTCCTCGACGTCACGGGCGAACGACGTCCATGGCAGCTTCGCGCCGGCGCGCTCCGCCTTGGTCGCCGTCGACTGTGCCTCCGCGCCGCAGACAGCGGCAACACTGCATTCACCGCGCGCAATGCGCTTTGCTGCCTCGTGGATATAGCGGATCGGGCTCTCGCCGCCGACGGGGCCGTAATAGCAATGCGCGGGCGAGATGCCGAGTCGTTGCGCCAGCAACTGCTCCGGATCGCGATAGCGCCAGCTCAGGAAGTTGACGACGTCGAGTGACTGCACCTCGCCGAGCAGCTTTGCCCCGGCATCTGCTTCTGCCCGCCGCACCGCCTGTTCGAGCAGGTCGAGCGGCTCGAGGCCGTCGGTGATCTTCTTGGGACGGTCGACGATCTCGCCGACGCCGACGATGACGGGGATGCGGTCTTCGGGGGTATTTTTCTTGTCTGTCATGCTTCAGTTCACGATGTCAGTTGTTTCGTCATTGCGAACGCAGCGAAGCAATCCAGGATCTGTCCGCGGTGAGAGTCTGGATTGCTTCGCTGCGCTCGCAATGACGGTGTGCGGCGATCACTCCGCCACCAGCGCATTCATATGCTCGACGGCTTCGGCGAAATCTTCCTTGAACTCCTGCACCACCGCGCCGGCCGACTTTACGCTGTCGATCAGCCCGACGCCCTGGCCGACGAAGTAGCTCACGAGATCGCGCGCCTTCGCGTTGCCGCCCGCTGCTGCGCGGTCGATCGCGTTGAAGGCGTCGCGGCTGACGATGCTTTGCAGCGGCATCGGCAATGCGCCGGGGCTCTCGGGTGCGCGGTCCCAGGCGTCGGTCCAGACCGAGCGAAGCTGCCGTGCCGGTTTCCCGGTGCGGCCCTTCGAGCGGATCGCATCGCGCGACGATGCCGCGATCATCTTCTCGCGAAAGATCTCCGTGGTCTCGGACTCGACGGTGGCAAGCCACACCGAGCCGGTCCAGGCACCTGCGGCACCCATCGCCATGCAGGCTGCCATCTGCCGTCCCGTCATGATGCCGCCGGCCGCCAGCACCGGCACGTCGCGGATCTTCTTGATCGCCTTGATCACCTCGGGCACCAGCACCATGGTCGAGACCTCGCCGCAATGGCCGCCGGCCTCGGTGCCCTGGACCACGAGGATATCGACGCCGGCCGCGACCTGGCGCAGCGCGTGCTCCTTGGCGCCGACCAGTGCTGCGACCGGCACGCCGTGCTTCCTGCCCATCTCGATCATGGCCTTCGGCGGCACGCCCAAGGCATTGGCGATCAGGCGGATCGGGTGCTTGAACGAGACCTCCAGCAGCTCTAGCGCGGTCCTGCCATCGAACGGCTGCGGCTGGTTGTCGGCGACCTCGGTGGTCGTGAGTTCGATGTCGAATTTCTTCAGGAGATTGCGCGTGTAGTCGCGGTGCTCCTGAGGCACGCGCGCTTCAAGGCTCTTCCAGGTGACGTCCTTTTCGCCCGCCGTCGAGATGTTTTCGGGGATCAGCACGTCGACGCCGTAGGGCTTGCCGTCGACGTGATCGTCGATCCATTTGAGCTCGCGCTCCAGCGTATCCGGCGTGTGCACGGTGGCACCTAACACGCCAAAGCCTCCGGCCCGGCTGACGGCGGCGACGACATCGCGGCAATGGCTGAAGGCGAGCAGGGGGAAATCGATGCCCAGCATGTCGCAGATCGGCGATTTCATCGTTCCCTCCGGCGGGCCTTCGCGTTGCTGTTGTCGCAATCTTGAGCGAAGGCTCATCGACGCTAGACCATCGTCTTGCGCTATGCCAATCCGGATTTGGCGGCGCATCTTGCGTGCACACGCCGTGTTACGCGAAGCCGCACGCATGGCTCGACAGATGCGGCCTCTGGTGCAGGTCGTCCTCGGCAACGTCGGATGCATGACGCGGCCTCGAGGCCCGCGCCGGACGCAGGGCCGGCAGGGCTTGCCATCGGCCGTCCGTGGGCTAATTAATGCAGACGCATCTTTTCGCCGGAGCCCCCTCATGACCGACACCCCCGCCTACGTGCCGCCCAAAGTCTGGACCTGGAACAAGGAGAACGGCGGGCAGTTCGCCAGCATCAACCGTCCCATCGCCGGTCCCACTCACGACAAGGAGCTGCCGGTCGGCAAGCATCCCTTCCAGCTCTATTCGCTGGCGACGCCGAACGGGGTCAAGGTCACCGTGATGCTGGAGGAGCTTCTGGCGCTCGGCCACAAGGGCGCGGAATACGACGCTTGGCTGATCAGAATAGGCAACGGCGACCAGTTCGGCAGCGGCTTTGTCGACATCAATCCGAATTCCAAGATCCCGGCGCTGATGGACCGCTCCGGCCCGGAGCCGATCCGGGTGTTCGAGTCCGGCTCGATCCTGTTCTACCTCGCCGAAAAGTTCGGCGCCTTCCTGCCGAAGGACATCAAGAGCCGCACTGAAGCGATGTCGTGGCTGTTCTGGCAGATGGGCAGCGCGCCCTATCTCGGCGGTGGCTTCGGCCACTTCTACGCCTACGCGCCGACCAAGATCGAATACGCCATCGACCGTTTCGCGATGGAGACCAAGCGCCAGCTCGACGTGCTCGACCGCCGGCTCGCCGACAACGAATATCTCGCCGGCAGCGAATACACCATTGCCGACATGGCGGTGTGGCCCTGGTACGGCGCGCTCGCCAAGGGGCTGGTCTATGGCGCGGGCGAATTCCTCTCCGTGCAGGACTACAAGCACGTGCAGCGCTGGACCGACCAGATCGCCAAGCGTCCGGCCGTCAAGCGCGGCCGCATGGTCAACCGTGTCTCCGGCGATCCCGCCAGCCAGCTCCACGAGCGTCACGACGCCAGCGACTTCGAGACCAGGACGCAGGACAAGGTCGGCGAGGTGGCCGCGTCGTAGGCGCATCGCTGAACATCGCAGTATTGTAGGGTGGGTTAGCGCTAGCGTAACCCACCTCTTTCGCTTCCCCGGAGACGAACAGTGTTGGGTTACGCTTCGCTAACCCACCCTACGGCAGGGCCGCGCTTGGCGAGACCTCACGCCATGCTCAGCTCGTGGCGTCCCACCACCATCCAGTGCACCTCGTCCGGACCATCCGCGAAGCGCAGGTGACGGACGTCCTGGTACATTTCGGCGAGCGGGGTCCAGTGCGAGATGCCCGTGGCGCCGTGCATCTGGATCGACTGGTCGATAATCTTGCAGGCGCGCTCCGGCACCATGGCCTTGACCATGGACACCCAGACGCGAGCTTCCTTGTTGCCGAGCACGTCCATGGCCTTGGCGGCCTTCAGCACCATCAGTCGCATCGCCTCGATCTCGCAGCGCGCCTGCGCGATGATCTGCATGTTGCCGCCGAGATGGGCGATCTTCTTGCCGAAGGCTTCACGGGTGAGGCCACGCTGCACCATCAGGTCGAGTGCCTTCTCGGCCTTGCCGATGGTGCGCATGCAGTGATGGATGCGGCCGGGGCCCAGCCGAAGCTGCGAGATCTCGAAGCCGCGGCCTTCGCCGAGCAGAATGTTCTCCTTGGGCACGCGCACGTTGTTGAAGCGCATGTGCATGTGGCCGCGCGGCGCGTGGTCCTGGCCGAACACGTACATGGGGCCGAGCACCTCGACGCCGGGCGTGTCGCGCGGCACCAGGATCTGCGACTGCTGCTTGCTCGGCGCCGCATCCGGATTGGTCTTCACCATCACGATGAGGATCTTGCAGCGGGGATCGCCGACGCCGGAGATGTAATACTTCTCGCCGTTGATGACCCATTCGTCGCCGACGAGCTTGGCGGTGGTCGAGATGTTCTTGGCATCGGAGGAGGCGACGTTCGGCTCGGTCATGACATAGGCCGAGCGGATCTCGCCGTTCATCAGCGGCTTCAGCCACTTCTCCTTCTGCTCCTTCGTGCCGACGCGCTCCAGCACCTCCATGTTGCCGGTGTCAGGCGCCGAGCAGTTCATGCTCTCCGAGGCCAACGGGCTCTTGCCGAGCTCGGATGCGATATAGGCGTAGTCGAGATTCTTCAGGCCCTGGCCGGTCTCGTCGTCGGGCAGGAAGAAGTTCCAGAGGCCTTCCTGCTTGGCCTTGTTCTTGGCCTTCTCCAGCACCTCGAGCTGCTTCGGCGTGAAGCTCCAGCGGTCTTGTTTCCCTTCGCCGGCCTTGGCGAATTCGATCGACATCGGTTCGACGGTGTCGCGGATGAACTTCCTGACGTGATCATAGAGCGGCCGGACCTGGTCCGACATCCTGAGGTCGTTGAGCTCGTCCCCGGGATTGAGGGTGTAGTTGGTGGTGCGGGGAATATAGGTGTGTTTTGTCATTGTTCCTCCCGGGGTCGCTGAGATCGCATTGAGCCGGAGAATAGTCGCAGCGTCGGCAAAGTGCGAGCGCGCATTTTCTAGAGCGAGCCATGCCATGCGATGGAATATCGCAGGGCGTTTGAAATGTTGTTTGAATGGGACGGTTGCCGCGAGCGCTGCTGTCATGGGCCGGGCGGGGGGGGGGGGGGGGGGGACGACCCCGGGGGGGGGGGGGGGGGGGGGAGGACGCGGGGCGCGGGGGGGGGGGGGGGGGGGGCGCGCCCCCCCCCGCGGCGCGGCCGGCGGGGCGCCCCAGCCACCCCCCCACCCGCCCC
>NZ_JBVVPQ010000022.1:111059-114978 GCF_055811695.1 Bradyrhizobium sp. MI1.3
ATAGCGCGCGCCTTGCCATGCTTTGTAATTTCGCTGGGGGTTTTAATTGTTGTTTTATTGGGACGGTGGCCGCGCGCGCTGCTGTCATCGCCCGCTATGGGGGGCGATCCAGTAATCCGACGCGTCGGTGATTCATGGAGAAGCCGCGGCGTACTGGATGCCCCGGTCAAGCCGGGGCATGACAGCGGTGGTTGCGGCCGGCTCAGCTCGCCATCCGATGCATCGCGCAGATCTTATTGCCGTCGAGGTCGCGCAAATACGCAATATAGAGGTTGACGCCCGGGCCTTGGCGGATGCCGGGCGGATCTTCGCAAGGAACGCCGCCGGCAGCGATGCCGGCCGTATGCCATGCATTGACCTGCTCCGGCGAGTTGGCGGCAAAGCCGATGGTGCCGCCATTCGCAGGCGTCGCCGCTTCGCCGTTGATAGGCTTGGTCACCGAGAACACGCCGGTCTTGGTGATGTAGAAGATGCGATGGCCGTCGACCCGCGCCGGCCGCACCTCGAGCGTGGACAGCAAATTGTCGTAGAAGGCCTTGGCCTTGTCGAGGTCGTTGGTGCCGATCATCACGTGTGAAAACATTTTTGCCCTATTTCCCTCATCTTGTAGCCCGGATGGAGCGCAGCACAATCCGGGACGGCCAAAAGCAAACAAGACCCGGATTACGCTGCGCTCCATCCGGGCTACGAGAATCAAAACGCCGTATAGCCGCCGTCGATCACGAACGTATCCGCGGTGTGGTACGACGACGCCTTGCTCATCAGATACACTGCGATGCCGCCGAAATCGCTGGCTTCGCCAAAGCGGCGCACCGGAATGCGCGGCATCACGTTTGCGACGAATTTCTCGTTGGCCATCAGGCCCGAGGTCATGTCGCTCTTGATCCAGCCGGGCAGGATCGCGTTCGCGGTGGCGCCGTGGCGCGCCAGCTCAACGCCGAGCGCGCGCACCAGCGCGTTGATCGCGGCCTTGGTCGCCGCGTAGTGCTCGTTGGGGGCGGTACCGAAGATCGAGGCGAGACTCGAAGTCGCCACCAGCCGACCGAAGGGATCGCCCGCATTGGCGCGCTCGGTCATGTGTTTTGCGGCCGCCTGGAACGCGTGGAACACGCCGTCGAGATTGGTCGCAAACATCCCACGCCATTCCTCTTCGGTGCGTTCGATGAAGGAGCGCCGGCCGCCGCCGCCGATGCCGGCATTGGCGAAGCAGCCGTCGACCCGGCCGAACATGTCGAGCGTGGCCTTCATCGCGGCATTGACCGAGGCCGGGTCGGAGACGTCGCAGACCCGCGCGTCGACCTTGCCTGATAGCCCGGCCAGGCTCGCGGCAGCGCTGCTGTTCTTGTCAGGATTGCGACCCCAGATCGAGACGTTGCAGCCCTGGCCGGCGAGCGCCTGCGCGATGCCTAGCCCGATGCCGCCATTGCCGCCGGTGATCACGGCGACCCGTCCCGAAAGGTCGAAAAGGTTCATGGCGCGTTTCCTGTTTTTGCTTGGGTCGCGCATCAGCCGCTGCGCGCAAGATTGCTTGCTATGCTCTGATCACCATGGACAAGACCGTGCCAAAAATCAAATATGCGCCCCGGCAAAAGTAATTCCGGTCTGCGAAACTGGCGCAGGCCGCAACTCACGAGGAAACCATGCAGTTCAAACACGTCACGCTCGATCTCGATGGCTCGGTCGCGATCCTCAAGCTCGACCACCAGGAGGTGATGAACGCGGTCTCCGTCGACATGCTGGGCGGTCTCGCGGAAGCGCTCGACACGATCGAGGAGAAGAAGGACGAGGTGCGCTGCGTCGTGCTCACCGGCGCGGGGCGGGCGTTCTGCACCGGCGCGAATCTCCAGGGCCGCAACAACCAGTCGAAGAAGACCAAGGCCGGCCTGACGCTTGAGACCGGCTTCCATCCCTTCCTGCGCCGCATCCGCAATCTGCATTGCCCGATCGTGACCGCGGTCAACGGCCCCGCGGCCGGCGCCGGCATGAGCTTCGCGCTGCTCGGCGACATGATTTTATGCGCGCGGTCCTCTTACTTTCTTCAAGCCTTCCGCCGTATCGGCCTGGTGCCGGATTGTGGCTCGACCTGGCTCTTGCCGCGGCTGATCGGCAAGGCGCGCTCGATCGAATTGTCGCTGATGGGCGAGCGGCTCCCAGCCGAGAAGGCGCTGGAATGGGGCCTCGTCAACCGCGTCTATGATGACGGCGTGCTGATGGAGGAGGCGATGAAGCTCGCGCATGACCTCGCCAGCGGCCCGACGGTCGCGCTGTCGCTGATCCGCAAGCTCTACTGGGACAGCCCGGAAAATTCCTTCGAGGATCAGCTCAATCTCGAATTCCAGTGCCAGCTCCGCGCCGGCGACACGGATGATTTCCGCGAAGGCGTCGGCGCCTTCTTGGAGAAGCGGCCGGCCAAATTCAACGGCAGGTGATCAAGGGCAAATGATCGAGGCCGAACTCTCCCGCAGCGTTGCGCGCTGGTGCCCGGGCGCAACTGGTGTCGCTGGCGTGGCAAGACTGTCCGGCGGCGCCAGCCAGGAAACCTGGCGCTTCGACATCGTGCATCCCGATGGGCCGATCGGTGCGATCCTGCGCCGCTCGCCGAAGGGGTATGGCGCGGCGCCGACGCGCGCGGCGGGTCTCGGCGCGGAAGCGCAGCTGATGCAGCTTGCCTATCAGGCCGGCGTGCCGTCGCCGCGCGTGATGCATGTGCTCGCGCCGGACGACGATCTCGGCACCGGCTTCATCATGCAGCGGGTCGAGGGCGAGACCATCGCGCGCAAGATTCTTCGCGATGATGAATTCGCCGCGGCACGGCCGCTTCTCGCGCGGCAGCTTGGCGCCGTGCTCGCGAAGCTGCACAGGCTGCCGCTGGACAAATTGCCCGAGCTGCGCAGCCGGTCCGCGACCCAGGAGATCGCCGAGTTCGAGCGCGATTATCGCAGTCTGGACTGGCCCAAACCCGTGTTCGAGCTGGCGCTGCGCTGGCTGCGCGACCACGATCCGGGCCCTGCGGCCGAGACGACGCTGGTGCACGGCGATTTCCGCAACGGCAATCTCATCATCGGCGCCGACGGCGTGCGCGCGGTGCTTGACTGGGAGCTCGCTCATCTCGGCGATCCCATGGAGGATCTCGGCTGGGTCTGCGTTAACTCCTGGCGCTTTGGCGAGATCGACAAGCCTGTCGGCGGGTTTGGCTCGCGTGAGGAGCTGTTCGCCGGCTATGAGGCCGCAGGCCGCAAGGTCGATCCATCACGTGTCAAATTCTGGGAAGTGATGGGCACGCTGCGCTGGGGCATCATGTGCGGCGGCATGATGCAGCGATTTCGAGAAAGTCCGGACCATTCGATGGAACGCGCCATGATCGGACGCCGTGCCTCCGAGACCGAGATCGATCTGTTGCGGCTGCTGGTGCCGCGGGGGAGTTGACCATGCAGGACGAGCCGACCCCGATCGAGCTGACCAAGTCAGTCGCCGATTTCCTCCGCAACGATATCGCGCCGCTGATCTCCGGCCACCAGGCTTTCAAGCTGCGCGTCGCCATCAATATTCTTGATCTCGTGACACGGCAGTTGACGCTGGAGGAGGGGAGCGACGCCGCGGAGGTGGACCGCCTGCGCGCGTTGCTCGGCATGGACGGCGCGGTCACCGATCTCAACCGCGTACTCGCCGAGCGTATTGCGAGCGGCGAGGTCGATCTCGCGACGCCGGGGTTGGCCGAGCATCTGTGGGCGACCACGATGGACAAGCTTGCGGTCGACCAGCCGAATTATGCATCGTACAAGCGGGAGCTGTCGCGCGGCGGGTAGACCTCTCCTCGTCATTGCGAGCGCAGCGAAGCAATCCTGAGCCTCCCCTAAATCGGTGGACACCTATAGCTTAGACAGCAAGAGGTGTCAGATGACGAAACGGCAGCGACGTT
>NZ_JBVVPQ010000023.1:0-93028 GCF_055811695.1 Bradyrhizobium sp. MI1.3
GGTCGGGCCGCCCACATCACCACAAGACTTGACGCACAGACCCCGGGCGTCAGGACGACACGGTTTTGCCGTACGCTGTCAGCACCGGTCGTGTGCGCGACGCCTTCGCTCACGGTTTTGCCGCCCTGCGAAGCCCTTCGCGCCGATGCTGCCCGCGTCCACCGCAGCTCACCCCACGTTTCGTGACGATCGCGATACGCCCCTCTGACCGGGATGAGGTGGCGGCTGAATACGCCAAAGCCGAATTTCGGTAAAGCGGAATATTTTTGCGCGAGCGGATTGACCCGTCGTTTGGGTGTTTTGCCCGTCGGGCAACGCAAGGGATTGAAGCCCGGATTGCTTCGCGAATCCGGGCTATCGGCTGTCGCCTCACGGCCGCCGACACACCGGGTCGATCTCGATCAGTGCGTCCTAGCAGCCGGCTGCCAAAAACTGCTCGTGAGGAACCCTCGCGGCATCAATTTCCGAATTCGGAGAAACAACATGATCTTGCGCGACGCAGCGATCTGCCCGATTAGGGAATCATGCGGTGAGGTCATTTGACACAGATATGACAATCGAAGGACGCATCTGCGGCCGGCATCCGAAGCACATCACCCCCGTCCACAGTCTTTCCGCAGCATACCCACAGGCATATCCACAGGCCGACTATGCCGGATTCGCGAGCCCGCGCGAGCCACTTGCTGCGCACAAACCCACAGGCCCGGTATGTCAGCCGCCGCCCTGATCGAACACGGTGCGGCAAGCCTCACTCAAGCTTGACCTGTTACGGCGCAGGCACGCCGTGATGGCCCGGACGTTGGGGATCTCGCCGGCGCAGAGCCGGTAGACGTCGGGGGTGCAGGCCCGGCGCTGCTCGGGCGTTCCCTGCTGAGCATGGGCGGCGGAGGCAAACAGCGTCAGGAACAGCCCGACCGTCGAGGCGCGACGCGCCCGGCTTTTCACACCCGCAAACCGCAAGAACCTCGCCTTCATGACCAGTCTCCCGTCTGCCTTGCCCGCCGGCCTGTGTTGGCCGGTGTGCGAAGGGGTAGGAGAAATAAACAGCGGACGATGTGACCTCCTTCACACTGCGGGCACCCGGCAGGAACCTAAGTTTTCCAACGGGATTTCATCAATCGCTAACCAATCGGGACCCGATTGGCCGATCGTTAAAATACGAACGATCGGCTCAACCGGGAAGCAAACCCGCTTTGCGATATTGCGCCATCCGCGGGCCGGAGGGTGTGATGAGCGAAGCCGAGTTCAACTTACTGCTGGACGCCGTCCAGGACGCCATGATCCATGAAGATCTGGCGTTCGTGCCGGGGGAGGATTTCGTGCCGCGCTCGTGGACCTATTACGCGAAGCCCAAAGCTGCCAATGACAACGAGGGCGCGTGGCCCCTGCTACCTTTCCCGGACGGCTGGTACGCGGCCTGCTGAAGCCAATCTCGCCGTGAGCCGATGCGCCCGCGCTCTGCGGGCGTTTTGCTGTGGGCTCTACGCCGCGAAATCCGGCGCGACCGCGATCAAGTCTTGAGGCGGTCCTCGCCGTCCAGCGGCGCCCGGTCGGGTGCGGCCGAGGGGAAGATGCTGTCATAGATCGCGCGGGCCTCGCGAATGAGGCGAGCCCGCTCCAGCTCGGATTTCGGGACAAATCGGACGATTTCGCTCACGTGCTCTCCAGCGCTCGATCGTTGGGATGCATCACTTCGCAGATGCGAAGACTATGCCAGCGGGCTGAATGGTGGGTTTCCGCCGGGCCCCGGGTAAACCCGGTGTGCGCAGCCGGCACGCATCGCCCCCGCAGGCTGATGGCAGCCGCGACACGATCGGATATTCGCTGAGATATCAGGAGGTTGTGATGGAGGCCACGTCGGGACTCGAACCCGAGTAAACGGTTTTGCAGTCCGATCCGGTATAGTGTGTCACTTGTTATACATCCCGGACTTCCTATAGAGATACGAAGGCCGCCGCGCGCGGCCTTTATATGATCCGAAAGCATACCATCCGACACACAAGACCAAACGGGATAGGGTGTTTTCAGACATAGAGTGCTTAAAGATCAACGACTTACGACCAACTACCCCCCACACTTACACAGAACCCGGCGAAGGAGCGGTCCCCTGATGGACACACAAGTTCCCCATAATCAATCCCCGATCATTCTCGATCAGGCCCACGTGGATGCACTGTTCTCACAGGAGCCCGAGGCGATCCAGCGCGCAGCCGACAAGCTGACCAAGCGCCAGGACAGCATCTCGCTTCGTGAGGGATGGGGTGCCACGACCAGCGGCAAGGCAGTAGCGAAGGCTTACCTTCAGCGCATGTCGGACGCCGTGGCCCACGCCTTCGCCAATCCGCCGACCGACAACCGCTCCGCTCTCGCGGACCTGATCCGGACCCTGAACGGCCTGGACGTGGACGTGGTGTCCCTGTGCATTCTCCAGAACGCGCTGCACTGCATTGCGCGCCACGAGGACACAAATGCCATCCATTCGACCGTGGGCGCCGCGCTCGCAGCCGAGTGCTGGGGCGCCAAGCTGACCGAGCACAGCCCCCAGGCGGCCAAGAGGATCGCCAAGGCCCACAAGACCCGGCACGCCAAGGGGCGGCTGGACGCGGCCAAGAAGCACGCCTCGCGCCTGAAGAAGAACCCCTTCACGCAGCGCGATTGGGACAACGAGGAAATCGGCCGGGCGGGCATGTGGGCCATTCAGCTCATGATGGACGCCCTGGGCGACGCCTTCAGCGTTCGCAGCGAAGGCTACGGCAAGAACACACGGGAGTTCCTGGTGCTCTCCGACGCAGCCTGGGCGGTCGTAGACGAGGCGCTTGACGCGGCTGTCAACGGCAACCCTGTGTTCTGGCCGGAGAAGGTCCCGCCGAAGCCCTGGGATGCCTGGAACGGGTGTGGACCTGTGGATGCTCGTGTGAACGGCACCGTGACGTTCCTGCGCTCGTCCGCCAAGGACACCATCGCAGCAATGCGCGCGGCGATCCGCAACGGCACCGCCAAGCCCGCCTTGGACGCAGTGAACACGCTCCAGGGCACGCCCTGGGTGATCAACACGGCGATCCTGAACGTCATCGCAGAGTGCTCCGACCGCCACTATCAGGTGGACGGCCTCCCGCGTTGGCAGGCAATCGCCACGCCGAAGAAGATGCCCGACGCGTTGTGGGCCTCGCTGGACGAGGACCGGCAGCGGTTCGAGCGTCTGCGCAAGGCTGAGATTGGGCAGCTCAACAACGCAGCGAAGTGCGACCGCATCCAATTCAAGGAGGACATGAAGATTGCGCGGGCCATGGCGTCCGAGCCTGTCTTCTACACCCCAATGAATTGCGACTGGCGCGGTCGCGTCTACGGCATCACCCACTTCAACTACCAGCGCGAGGATCGCGTGCGCGCCCTCTTCCTTTGCAAGGACGCGGAGCCGCTGGGTGATGACGGTCTCTATTGGCTGAAGGTGCACGTAGCGAACTGCGGCGCCTTCAACAAAATCGACAAACGACCAATCAAGGAGCGCGTGCAGTGGGTGGACGACAATATCGAGCAACTGAAGCTGATCGCGGCCAAGCCACTTGCGCGGGATGTCCCCTATGGGATCAATCTCGCGTGGACGCAGGCCGACAGCCCGTTCCTGTTTCTCGCCGCCTGCCTCGAACTAGCCCGTGCGACTGCGGAGGGTGTGTCGTATGCATGTCAGCTCCCCGTAGCGTTCGACGGTAGCTGCTCAGGACTCCAGCATCTCAGTTTGATGACCCGCGCAGAGGAAGGCGCGCTCGTCAATCTGGTGCCCAGCCCCCTGCCGCAGGACATCTACAACACCGTCTCGGACATGGTGATCGCTCGCATCACCCTGGACCTGGACCACGAGCCGGACGACACAGAGGACGCGGAGAAGGTGAAAGCCAGTGACCGCATCCGCGCGCTGGCTCGCATGTTCCTCGCCTACGGCATCACCCGCAAGGAGTGCAAGCGCGGGGTTATGACCTATGCCTACTCGTCCAAAAAGTTCGGCATGGCCTGTCAAACCCAGGTTGACCTCATGGCTCCTTTAGCACGTCAAGTGCTGGAGGGAACGCGCGAGGTCCATCCGTTCGCGCCGTATCACGAAGGTGATGCGGAGCGCCCCGGCGCAGCGGCCCTCTATCTCGCGAAGCACGTCTTCGAGTCGATTGAGGAAGTCGCGAAGAAGCCCGCCGAGGCGATGAAGATGCTCCAGAAGCTTGCCCGCACCATGGCCCACGAAGGCAAACCCCTTCGCTGGACAACCCCGGTCGGCCTGCCCTGGATCAACCGCTATCACGATCCGAAGCTGAAGCGCGTCGAGCTGTTCTTGCAGAGCGGCGGCGTCAGCATCCGCAAGCGCATGACCGTCACGGTCGGCGACGAGCCGGAGATTAACAAGGACCGTGCGGCAAACGGCGTGGCGCCAAACTTCGTCCATGCACTCGACTCCAGTCATTTAATGCTGGTGGTGAATGCAGCGGCGAAGGAAGGCATCACGCAAATCGCGACCGTGCACGATAGCTTCGGCTGTCTGCCGTCACGTGCAACTCGCTTCCGCTCCATCATCCTCGAAGAGTTCGTGAGGATGTACGAGCAGCATGACGTGCTTAGCGAAGTGCTTTCACAGGCTACGTGTGACCTAACGCAGAACAATCACCACATGTTGCCCCCTGGTATCGACTTTGGACCTCTCAACTTGAAGGACGTTCTCAATGCTGAATTCGCGTTTGCCTGATCCCTCGCGCGTTGCGCGTGCGGCCGTAATGAACGGCCTTCCCATCCCTCCGGCCGTCGTCGCGCAGCTCGAAGCGCGCGGCGTCAATGTCGGAGACCTTGAGCAGCGTATCCGTCAGAACCTGGGGTTCAAGCTGTGAAGGGCTATTCCGACTTCGCCGACATCCTGGGACGCGTGCACTTCCCCGGCTTCTTCTTCCATCTCGCGTGGGTGGAGGACGCGCCGTATCTGCAAATCTACTGCCAGGAAGGCACGTGCAACGTCACCGGCAAGGCCATGGAGTGGAAGGGGCGCAAGTGGCGCCTCTCCCCGCACATGACGGACGGTGAAGTCGTGCAGACAGCGTTCATGGCTGTCATGGCGGCGCAGGAGCACGAGACCCGCGAGAAGTTCACCTATCGCGGCGTCTCCGTCTTCGATCCTCACTACGACATCGAGAAGCTGGTCGAGCTGCGCAAGCGGCCCGACGCTCTCCTGGAGCGCGCAGCGTGATCGTCGGCGTTCTGCTCAACCACGTCCTGGATGCCATCGGCGTCTACGCAATCATCATCTCCACCACCAAGATAGCGCGCGGGTATCCCGTGAAGCGCTGGTTCTTCTGAAAGGGACTACAATGGGACTTCTCTCGAAACTGTTTGCTGACGCGCGCAAGGCCGTGAACTCCTACGTCGGCGACGACGCCTTCCTGAAGGCCGTGGCTTCGGCCGCTGCCAACGTGACCGCCGCTGACGGCGTTGTCGAGGACAACGAAGTCGATGCTGCCATCAAGGGCATGCAGGCGAACGCCATCGTCGGCCCGTCGTTCAACGCTACTCAGATCAGCGACGCCTACGGTCTCGCCCTGATCCGCGCGAAGACCCGTGCGGGCCGCATGGAGAACAAGCGCAACATCGAAGCGCTCGTGGGCCGTGACGCGACCGTGCGCCAGGACGTGTTCCTGATCGCGGCCGACGTGGCTGACCAGGGCGGCATCGGCGACCAGGAGATGGTCGTTCTGACCGACATCGGCGGCCTGCTGAACCTGGACGCAAAGAAGCTTCTCGCCTGATGAACGTGGAGGTTCTGCTGGTGGTCGCGATGCTCTGCGTCGCACCACCGGCCCTCTATTACATCTTCGTGCACTAACTCATTCTAGGAGACCTTCATGGATACGTTTCTGATCGCGCTGCTTGGCATCGTGTGGATCGACCTTCTTCTCTCCGGTGACAACGCAGTCGTCATCGCTCTCGTCAGCCGACAACTGCCTGCCAATCAGCAGAAGTGGGGCATCATCGGCGGCACCGCCGCTGCGATTGGCCTGCGCGTCGTTATGTCCTTCTTCGCCGCCTGCCTGCTGGGTGTGCCGGGACTGAGCATCCTTGGTGGTCTCTTCCTTCTGTGGGTGGCTGCAAAGCTGGTCATGGGCGAGGACGACGACGCGGGCGAAGTGAAGCCCGCCATGACGCTGATGTCAGCAATCACCACCATCGCTATCGCGGACGCCAGCATGAGCCTGGACAACGTGATGGCGGTCGCCGCTCTCGCGCACGGCTCTGGCCTGCTGATGGCGATTGGTGTCCTGCTGTCGATCCCGCTGGTTATCGCGGGCAGCGCTATCATCTCGTCCATCATCGGCCGCTTCCCCATCCTCTCGTGGGCTGGCGCGGCGTTGCTTGGCTGGGTTGCTGGCGGCATCATCGCCACGGACCCGTGGTCGTTCGGTATCGACCACTATTCGTCGTGCTTCGTGGGCCTCGCCCTCGTGCTGACGGCGGGTCTCGTCCAGCGCTTCCGGGTGCAACATGCATAAGTGGGAAATCTGGTACGGCTCCGACGCCGACTACATGATCTTCGTCAGCCTCGAAGGCGGACGCTGGGTCGAACACACTCGCTGGATGATCCCAGGAACACAAATCGAGGACTAACACGACAATGAAGCGACTGCTGCTTATCGCAGCGCTCGCGGCATCTCTACTGACCGTCGCCTTCTGCCATCACGCAGGGCCGTCCGGCCAGGAAGTCACAGTGCAAACGACAGAACAGGCGCCCGTGGAAACCCCATCGGCGCCTGTCGTCGTTCCGGAGCCTCCCCAGGCTGCGCCACCTGTGCGCCGAGTGCCGACGCAGCGCGTCAAGACCAAGCCCCACCATCGTCCGGTGAAGGCCGCACCAAAGCATACCCCTCTGCCACCGCCGCCCGTGGAAGACCTGCCGCCGCAGCAAGGCGTCGTCTGCATCTTCCCGTTCAACATGATCCCGACCTGCACACCAGGAGTGCCGTAAATGAAGAAGCCGAACGTGATTATCCGCATGGGTGCGGCCAACTACGATGCCCGCGTGCGCGGCAAAGACGGCGCGTTCGTGCGCTTCGACCTGAGAGCAATGGAGAAGCGTGCTCGCAGCAACTTCCACCGGGAGTTCATGAACGCGTTCCGCGCGTCGAGGACGGCAGCGTGATCGCCACGTCCCTCCTGCAAATCGTCGTCACGGTGTTCATCGCCGGGCAACCGCCCGTGCGCGAGGCGCTGCCGACGCTCTACGCCGTTACCAACACCGCCTGCGAGGACCGCGCCGCGTCGATCAAGGCGCACGCTCTCAAGGACTTCAACGTGACCGTCGAGTGCGTCAGCACCGACAACCGCAACTCATAAGGAACGACTGATGTTCTCCAAGATCAAAGCTTTCTTCGTCACCGTCGAGCACGATGTCGAAGCCATCATCTCCAACTTCACCAACACCGTGACGAAGCTGGAAGACGCCGTGTCGGCGAAGCAGCTCGAAGCCGCCGCGCACGATGCAGCCTCCCGCGTCGCAGCCGCCGCAGCCGCCGAGGCCCGCGATGTCGCCAAGCGCGCCTACGACGTGGCCGAGAAGATCAAGGCGCTCGTCTCCTGACGCTGGCCGAACGAATTGAAGACTGTGCTCGCGACCTGAACCTCCGCTCACGCGAGGAATGGGAGCGCGGGCACAGGCAACAATCCCTGCTCCTAGCAGCCAGGGCGAGCGCCATGTTCGCCACTGCTTACCAACTCCGAAGGATGGACTGATGGACTATCAGCAGATCACGCTCGCCTACGCCTACAACGACGATGACGGTGCGCAGAGCACGCAGATTGCGATCAAGGACGACGCCGCTGGCGACCTCCCGCACGTGCTCACGCAGATCACCCACTTCCTGCGCGCAGCAGGCTTCACCTACGTCGAGCAGCTTGTCGCCCACAGCTCCGACATGATCCACCCCGGCGAAGACCTCGCCGTCTAAGAAGGACCAGCATTGTCTAAGAAAATTCGCTTCATCACGCCCGTTGTTACCCTGGTGTGGCCGAAGCTCAATACCCCGGACGTGTACAAGCCCAAGAAGGGACCCGAGAAGGTCCGCTACACGACGGACGCCAAGATGGCGCCGGACGACCTGAAGAAACTGAAGAAGTATTTCCAGGACCTCGCCAAGAAGCATCTCTCGGATGTCGAGACGCCGAAGCTTCCGCTCAAGGAAGACAAGAAGACCGGCGAGCTGTTGCTGACCGCGACCTCCGGCGTGAAGTACCGCCCGCCCGTGTTCGCCGCAGACGGCGAGACGCGCATCCCTGCCTCCGTGGAAATCGGCGGCGGCACCAAGGCGAAGCTGGACCTGACCGTCAACTTCTTTGAAATCTCGGACGAGAACAGCGGCATCAACCTCTACATCAACGCTGTGCAGGTTCTCGACCTCCAGGAAGGCGGCTTCAAGTCGAACTTCGGCGCCGAGGAAGGCTTCACCTACAAGGGAGCCGAGGACGGCGAAGACAACAGCACGTCATCGTCGGATGACGAGGACGACGACGGGGAAGTCGAAAGCCCCTTCAAGTTCTGATGCCCTCGAAACCTGCTCTCTGCCTCGAACCGGCGTTCCGGTCGGGGTCAGAGAAGAAGGTCGCTACGCAACTGGACTACGCTGGTGTGGCCTATGACTTCGAGAGTCATTGGGTGCACTACGAAGTGCCAGCGCGGAGCGCGAAGTATCTGCCGGACTTCCCGATCAAGGACACCAACATCATCCTTGAAGTGAAGGGGCGGTTCGGCGGTGCATTTCGTGGGAGCAAAGGCAGCACGGAGGAACGGCAAAAGCTGTGCCTCCTGAAGGAGCAACACCCCGAACTAGACATCCGCATCGTCTTCGATAACGCGCGTCTGCCGATCTACAAAGGCAGCAAGACCACCTACGGAAAGTGGGCGACCGACCACGGCTTCAAGTGGGCGGACAAAGGGACTGTCCCCGCCGCGTGGATCGAGGAAATCAGGAAAGCACAAAAGGGCTCCAAGTGAGCCCACGAGGCATCCACGGGTAGCGCCCGTGGCGCAAACGGCAGCGCAGGTCGTGACAGGCGGGGAGAGACCCGCACAAGTTCACCCTTGCTTACTCAGGGGGACGGATGGGCTCCACGTGGAAACACGTGGGGCCGATCCTACTGCGGTATACACGGAGGCGGTCGTAGCACTCGACCGGCACACAGCTCATGTGTGGCAGGGGCAAGAGCAAGAACCCTGCCTCTCTGTATACCGGAGTGTCGGAGCAACCGCGTTCAGCATGTCAGTCGTCAGCCCCTATTGGGCCTGATCAGCCCAAGGGCGCGACTTGAGTGTGCGGAATGTAAAGCAGTGCTCCCGACCCCGGCACCAATGGGCCTGATCCGCTCATGCCGGGGAAGTTAAGGCAGCGTCCCGGTTCGAGCCCGGCGACGGCGCACCAGGGCGCGATGCTGCAACAGGCTCCACGTGAAAACGCGTGGGGCCTTTTCCATTTCACCACCCACCAACGCAAAGAGGTTTCGCATGACTACGTTGACTCTCGGAGTGCCTTCCATCGCCAAGGACCTGAAGCTGCCGCCGCAGGCACGCATGATCTTGGCGCATCTGGAGAAGGGCAAGACCATCACGCCCATGGAGAGCATGATCGTCTACAGCATCTATCGGCTGTCGGACTGCATTCTCAAAATCCGCGACGCAGGCTACCCGGTGCTGACCGAGGATCGCCGCGACGCGCAGGGCCACAAGTACGCTCGCTATCGGCTCGCGAAGACTGACTTCGAGAAGCAGCTCGCGCGCTCACAGCGCAACAAGGTCGCAGCCTAGTGGACGACTTCTTCCAGATGCTCGCCATCTACGACAAGCTGGCGACGTTCGGTGAGGCGATGTTCGTCATCGCCGCCGTCCTCCTGGTCGCCTACCTGATCTTCGACTGATGGCAAATTTCGTACAGCACGAGCCGTGCCCTGGGTGCGGCTCGTCTGACGGGCTTGCCCGCTACGACGACAACAGCGCGCACTGCTTCGCGTGCAAGGACTACAACGAGAAGGGAGACGGCGAGCCGGTGAAGGCTCTCACTGACGACACCGACAAGGACTGGACGCCAATCGAAGGCGACGTTCGAGGCTTCGAGCGTGAATTCGGGATCAACGAGAAGACGTGCGCCTTCTGGCGCTACAAGGTCGGCCGCCTGTCGGATGGCACTCCCTGCCATATCATGGAGAGCCGCGACGACAGCGGCAAGCTGATCGGACAGAAGCTACGCACGCCCGAGACCAAGGGCATGTGGCGTGGCAGCGCCAAGAACCCGCCCCTCTACGGCAAGTGGCTGTGGCCCGCTGGCGGCAAGTATCTGACCATCACCGAGGGCGAGAAGGACGCTATGTCCATGTCGCAGGCGAACGGGCTGAAATTCCCGGTCGTCTCACTGCCCAACGGCACGGGCTCCGTCGCCCAGGTGATCAAGCGCGACTACGACTACATCACGTCGTTCGAGACCATCGTCCTCATGTTCGACATGGACGAGCCCGGCCAGAAGGCCGTGGAGGACGCGCTGGAGCTGCTACCGCCCGGCAAGGTCAAGGTCGCGAAGCTGAGCCGCAAGGACGCCAACGATGTCCTCTTCCACGACGGCCCTGGGCCGCTGGTGGAGGCGTTCTGGAAGGCCGAGGTCTATCGGCCGGACGGCATCGTTGACGGCTCCGAGTTCACGCTGGAGCGCATCTCTTCGCCCACGAGTGCGGGCTTCCCGTTCCGCTATCCCAAGCTTCAGGAGATGACCTACGGCCTCCGCAAGGGCGAGCTGACGATCATCACCGCAGGCTCCGGCATCGGCAAGTCCACCTGGGCTCGCGAGATTGCCTACGACCTGCACCAGACGCACGGCCAGAAGATCGGCAACGTCTATCTCGAAGAGAACAACACCAAGACGGCGCAGGGTTACGTGGCGCTGCACGCAGGCGTCCCGCTGGGGCGCTATCGGCACAACCCGCTGATCGTGCCCGAGGCTATGCGTCGGGAAGCGCTGGATAAGATCATCCGCCAGCGCATGGTCTTCTACGACCATTTCGGATCGCTGGAGAGCAAACGCCTGATGAACAAGCTGCGCTACATGGCGCAGGTCGAGAAGTGTGATTTCGGAATTTTAGACCACATTTCCATAATGACATCAGGAATTGAAAGCAGCAGCGAAGGGGAGCGTAAGGACATCGATATTCTGATGACGAACCTTCGGTCGCTGATCGAAGAGACGGGCATCGGCATCGTCGCAATCGTCCATCTCAAGCGCTCGCAGGGCAAGAACTTCAACGAAGGCGCGCAGGTATCTCTCACGGACTTCCGTGGGTCGGCCGCCATCGAACAGCTCTGCGACAACGCCTACGCCCTGGAGCGCAACCAGCAAGGCGACGAGAACCTTAAGCGCCTGTCCCAAATCCGCGTGCTGAAGTGTCGCGAAGGCGAGGACACCGGCGAGGCTGACCTGATGGCCTACAACAAAGACACCGGGCGCAACGAACTCGCATCAGCCTTCCAATCGGAGGCCGTGCAGAACGCCCGCGACAATGCCAACCCCAAGGGTCGCCCACGCGCACCCCAAAAGGTTCACAGGTTCGACGCGACCGGCGACGACACCGACATCCCCTTCTAAGGAGCACACATGGGCATTTGGATCGAAGAGAACGCGCGTAACGCGAAGCACGCCGAGCTGTACAAGGCGATCATCAGAGAGGTCTACGGCGCCACCGAGGTCGGCATCGGGCACCACCTGATGTTCAACACCCCGAACGGCACCGACGAACAGCCGAGCGCCGACACGCTGATCTTCGACCATGCCGTGGCGAAGAAGCTGTGGGGCTCTGACTGGATGCGCAACCTTCCCCTGCTCGCACTGACGCCCGCCGACAAGCGGGACGATCTGCTGGGCGACCTCTACTATTCACGGAGAGCAAAATGAAACACCAGACTGCGCGCGAGGCAATCGCGTGGCTGCAAACGCTGCCGCCCTACTACACCGTGGAGACTATTGTGGTCCACGTGGAGCCCGAGCCGAAGGAGCCGCCGCAGCCGCAGCAACTCGACCTGTTCGGGTGGCCTGACCACCTGTGAGGCTTCTGTTCGACCTCGAAGGCGACGGACTACTCGAAACTGGCACCAAGGTTCACTGTCTCGCGGCAATCAATGTCGATACAGAGGACCGCTACGACTTCAAGCCGGACCAGCTTGATGACGCGCTGAAGCTGCTTGATCAGGCAACCGTCCTGATCGGCCACAACATCCAGCGCTTCGACATCCCCTACCTGCTGAAGATTATGGGCTGGGCGCCGAAGCCGGGTGTCCGCGTGATCGACACCATGATCACCGCGCGCCTGATCTATCCGAACGTCAAGGCGACGGACCCTGAGCTGATCCGCAAGGGACAGATGCCGCCCGGCAGAAAGCACGCGGGCAAGCACACTCTCGCGGCCTGGGGCTTCCGCCTTGGCGAGCAGAAGGGCGACTACTCGGAGGTCAAGGAAGCCGAGGCGCGCGCGCTGGGCTTCACCGACGAAGAGGCAATCAAGCGCTACGTGTGGTGCTCCTGGAACCAGGAGATGCACGACTACATGATCCAGGACGTTGAGACCAATCTCGCGCTCTGGAGGAAGCTGCGTGTCGAGAAGTATTCCCAGGACGCTATCGCCCTGGAGCATCGTGCGGCCCGCGTCTGTGATGCCATCAACGAAGCTGGCGTCCCGTTCAGCCTGAAGAAGGCAGGCGCACTGCACGCGCAACTGATGCAGAAGAAGGCCGCCGTGGAAGCACGGCTGGTCGAAGAGTTTGGCTTCTGGCTTCAGCCAGTGAGCCCGGACCCGACGAAGGCCGAGTTCATCCCCAAGAAGGTGAACAAGCGGCTGGGCTACTGCTGGGGACCATCGTCCGATTGCTGGACATACACCGACGAACGTGGGCGCGAGCGCACGCAGTACGGCTACCCCTGCACCAAGCTGAAGCCCGTCACGTTCAATCCAGGCTCGCGCGATCATATCGCGAAGGTCCTGGTCGCGCGTGGCTGGGAGCCGACCAAATACACTGATGGTGGCAAGCCGCAGATTGACGAAGAAGTCATCGAAGGCATCGTCCAGCGCTTTCCCGAGATGGACGGCATTGGCGACTACCTGATGCTGGAGAAGCGCCTGTCACAGCTCGCCGAGGGCAAGCAGGCGTGGCTTCTGGCGGTCCAGGGCGACGGCCGTATCCACGGCGTCATCAACCCCATGGGCACCATTACGAGCCGTGGCGCGCACTTCTTCCCGAACCTGGGACAGGTGCCGAACATGGCTTCACCGTTCGGACCTGAGTGTCGAGACTGCTTCGACATCGGCGACTTCCCAGGCGTGTTCCTGGGCGCCGACATGTCCGGCCTGGAGCTGCGTGGCCTGGGGCACTATCTCGCCCCGCTGGACGGCGGCTCCTACATGACAACGGCGGTCAGCGGCGACATCCATTGGGTGAACGCCGTCGCTATGGGCTTGGCTGAAGGCGAGCGCGACAAGGCGCCCGACGACGCAGAGCCCACGCCGCGCCAGATGCTCCACACGATCATTCGTGAGGACGGATCGAAGCGCTTTATCTACGCCTACATCTACGGCTGCGGCGACGGTATGGCTGGGGAAATCATCCTCAACTGCCTGACCAAGGCGAAGCGTGAAGGCGGCGAAGAAGGCGCAGCGCTGTACGAGAAGTTCTTCGGCAAGGGCGTCCCTGGTGAGGCCAAGCTGAAGCGCGTCGGCGCAAAGGTCCGCGAGGGCTTCCTGCACGCGATTGACGGCTTCTCCGATCTGAAGGCCAAGCTGGCACTCCAGGTCGAGCAGTACGGCTGGGTGCCGGGCCTGGACGGCCGACGCATCCCCGTGCGTTCGGAGCACAGCGCCTTAAATTTCATGATCCAGTCATGCGGAGCGATCCTCTGCAAACGCTGGATGTGCGACGTGTTCGATGAACTCTGCGCCCGCTTCAAGCTGGGTGTGGACTTCCAGTTTGTGCTGTGGGTCCACGACGAACTGCAACTGCTTGTGAGAAGGGAAATTGTCGAAGAAGTCAAAGAAGTCATCAAGCGGCTCGCCGCGAGCGCGGGCACGCCATACGGCTTCCGTGGCCCGCTCAAAGCCGACGCCAAAACCGGCACAAGCTGGAAGGACACCCACTAGCCCTGAAGAGAGGCTGCGGGACCTGCTGCAACGCGTGTGGCGCTACGAGATGAAGTGCAAGGCGGACTACGCCCGCACCAACGCAGAAATCGTCGCTATGGCGGCAAGTCTTCAACTGATCAGCACCAAGACCGACTCGAACCAGTTTGCGTCGGCTTGGCTGATCACCCCAAAGGGCCTGACGTGGCTCAATCAAGGAAACGGATGAAAGCACCCGACCAAACCATCTCCCTCCAGGCCGACACTCTCGATTTGACGCTGGACGCGCTCTTTGGCGACAACGCCGGAGAGAAGGTCAAGCGTGTCTATGACATGCTGAACGCGCGTATCACCGAGGCCGAGCGCCTGGGCTTCGACCGCGGACTGGAGACAAAAGAGACGGACATGCGCGCCCTGGAGCGGGAGCGTGACATGCTGACGGCAACCGTTGCCCGCCTGGAGCAGCGCATCGCGAGCACCAACGCGTATGCGAAGGCCGTCGAGCAGTCCCACCGCAACAACGCCCTGCAACAGGGTGTCCCGCCCGTGCAGCAGGCGTATCAGTGGGCGCCGCAGCCGCAGCCCCACAACCACACGATAGACCCGGCCGAGCTGGACCGCCTCATGCGAGGCGATATTGGCTAAGCGTATCCTCCTAATCGACGGCGACCAATTCCTCTTCAAGGCGGCGGTCGCTGTCGAGAAGGAAACCCGCTGGGACGACCAGAACCACGTTCTCTACTCCAACAGCAACGAAGCCTGGGACGTGCTGGTGGGCATGATGGACCGAATCTTCGAGCGGTTCGAGACCAAGGAGCACGCGCTGTGCTTCTCCACCGACTCTTCCAAGCCGAACTTCCGCTTCTCCGTGTGGTCCGGATACAAGGGCCAGCGCGATCCTCGCAAGCCTCTCTGCTACGCGAAGCTGCGCGAGAAGGTCGAAGGCTCCTACAACTGTGTGATGATGCCCGGCCTGGAGGCCGACGACGTGATGGGCATTCTGGCGACGAAGCCAGGGCGCACTCGCCGCATCATCGTCTCCCAGGACAAGGACATGCGAACCATTCCGACGCTCGTCTGGAATGGCAAGGACGAATACGATGTCACGCCGCAACAGGCTGACGACTTCCATCTCTATCAAACGCTGATCGGCGACACGTCGGACGGCTACCCAGGCTGTCCTGGTGTGGGCGCAGTCACGGCCGAGGCGTTCCTGAAGGAGCCCTACGAGCTGACGCCCTACGTGCACACGATGAAGTCGGGCAAGCGCAAGGGTGAGACGGAAATCCGCTTCAACGAAGTGCCCACGGACAACGTGTGGGCTGGTGTCGTCTCCTTCTACAAAAAGGTCGGCCTGACCGAAGACGACGCGCTCGTGCAAGCCCGATTGGCGCGCATCCTGCGCTGGAGCGATTGGGACGCCGAGAACAAAGAACCGATATTGTGGAGCCCATCGAAGTGAAGAAACCGAGGAAGACGGCGAGCCCCGTGCGCGCCGCCAACTCCGCGCTGCGAACGCAGGTCGGCGGAAGCCACTACAACACGCTGCGCATACAGCCAATGGAATACATCCTCGCCAACAACATCCGCTTCCCCGAGGGCAGCGTCATCAAATACGTGACGCGCTGGCAGGGGAAGAACGGGATCGAGGACCTGCGCAAGGCGCGGCAGACTATCGACGTGATCATTGAGGACGCACTCGCGAACGGCTGGCCCGAGGCGAAGGCGTTCCGGAAACCGAGAAGGAAGACCAAGTAATGCTGCAACGAGTTGCGAACTGGCACGGCGAGCAAGCTGTGAAGGCTTACCGCTCGCGCCGCTACAAGGACTACCGTCGCCACGCGCGCATCGCGGACAGCCTGTGGCTTGCCAAGTAAAGCGTGAAGACGGCATCACCGTCTACACCATCCCGGCCGACAAGGCCGTGTGCAATGCCGGGGGCGAAAGGCTCCCGGCGTCGCCGCCCGTCGAGGTCTGGTGGAGCATGCTCCGCACGCGGCGCGAGGAAACCCTGCTGATGCGCCAAGAGCGCGCGGACGGCAGCGGCGCCGACATTATCGAGATGACGCTGGGTCAGGTCTACGACGCGATCCACGCGCTCGCCTGGGCGGTAATGCGCCCGTGACGCTGGTCGAGAGGCTGGCGAAGGCGGTGGACGAACACACGGCCGAGAACCCACGCACCACCGTGAAGGACACCCTGTCAGCGCTGCGCACCGTGGCGAACAAGGTCGTCCAGTACATGGAACACCAACACAAATCGAGGACGCTTCACTGATGGCGCGTTCGAGCAACGTTTACGTCGTCGTGCCCAAGGGCTGCATGACGCCGGTCGCAGGCTTCACCGTGAAGCACGAGCTGATGGACTTCCTGTCCACCCGCGCCGTGAAGTTTCGCGTCTGGAGGATCAGCGACGGCGCCTGGAAGCCGAAGGTCACGGACATCACCGAGGACTGCTACGCTGACGTATAGGACCAAGCGCGTAGACGGCACCGACGAAGAGACCTCCGAAGTCCTGAAGGCCATGCACACGCTCTGCTTCAAGAGCAGCGCCCCGCAGGTCGAGCCAGAGACGGACTTCTGGTGGATCACCTACTTCAACAAGGAGCCCGTCGCCTTCGCTGCGATGGCGCCAAGTGTCTCTACTCCAGAATACGGCTACCTGAAGCGCGCCGGGGTGCTCCCCGAGCATCGCGGCAAGGGTCTCCAATTCAGGCTCATTCGCGTGCGCGAAGCCTTCGCGCGCAAGAAGGGCTACACCTGGATGATCACCGACACCACGAACAACCCGGCATCCGCCAACACACTGATCAAGGCAGGCTATCGGCTGTACCAGCCGCAGGACCCATGGGCATTCACGTGCGACATGGGCCAGCACAGCCTCTATTGGGAGAAGCATCTCTGACCCATCACCTTTACCAAACCCGCAGCATCGAACAGCGCACGCTGGACACCCTGGAGCGCATCGAGAAGCACTTCGAGCGCGCTATCGAGCTGCTGACCAAGCAGACGCGCGCAGACGCACTGTCCACGCTGGCAGAGCAGGACGCCGAGACGATGGACGCCCCACGCGCTCCCAAGCGCACCCCTGAGTCCCCCGATGCGATCAAGGACCTGGACGGCCACGTGGTCGGCTACAAGGCCCGTGTCGCGCACCAGGGTCCGAACCAGCAACAGGTCCGGAAGCCCCGCAAGTGATCTACCTCCTGGTCATCGCGATCATAATCGCCGCCCAGGTGAGGCCGAATGGATAACGCCCGCAACCCCTTCTATCCCGCCGACGTGCCCGCATTCCTGCGGAGACCCGTGAAGCGCGTGGAGCCCACGTGTGAGGTCTGTCATGGCTCGAAAATCGAAGAAGTCTACGGCGGCCACGGCAACGTGCTGGAGCTGCCCTGCTCCGCTTGCGAGCTGGAGTCCTGATCTAGCCGCGCGCAAGATCATCGTCGCGGCCTACATGTATTACGTGATGGACGCGCCGCCGATGACAGACGGCGACTACGACAAGCTGTCGCAATACGTTGCGGACCATTGGGACCAATTGGACCCTGTGCGGCAATGGCAGTTGGAGACGCCGGAGGCCACGCGCGCCGGAGGACACCACATTGTCTACACGGCCTACGCAGTGAGCGCCGCGCGACAAGCCTACCACACGCTGCACGGACGCTACCATGAGTCTCCCTATCCGGAGGCTTGGCTGGAGCGGCCGGACGGTCTACGCTACGTGACTGCGACCGGATAACGAAAAAAACCCCACGAGAGACGCCCAGGAATTTCCTGAGTGTCCCCGTGGGGATTTTTTTTCTACTTGGTGGCGATTTCAGCCCACCACTTGCGGACAAGGAACGTGGCAGTGCCCGCGCCATTCATCTGGACGCGGAAGGCGAGGTTCGTGAACGGAGTGCCAGTGTAGTTCGGGAACACGAGAGCGTCTGGCTCCATCACGAGGCCCGTCTGACCGCCTGTGTCGTTACCCCAGCCCGTCGCTGCGGGCGGGAGGAAGTCGTACATGGGCGAGGTCCCACCCGTTGTCGGGAAGAACTCCAGGTCCGCGTAGGCGTTCGAGAGGCCGGTCGCGCCAGCGGCGCAGTCGTACTCCATACCGCCGCGCAGGATGACTCCTGGGGCGATGCCAGCGCGGTCGAGCGAGATGTAGCAGGTAGCAGTGCCAGCGGCGGTCGCAGTGACCACCATCTTCTGCTCGTTGCCCCACGAGTTACCATCAGCGTCCGGCGACGTTGCCTGGATGGTGTAGGCGCAAGTCACGCCGCCCGTGCAGGAGCCGGTCACGAGGCCGGTCGAGGCCGTGCCGGAGTTGCCGGTGCCGGTAGCAGCGGTCGAGCCAGGGAGGCCAACAGCGGCAGCAGGAAGGGCAGAGAGCGCGCCCATGCCGACCTTACCCTGCGTTAGATAGCGCAGGCGATGACCAGGACGGTATCGCAGGTGAGGCGCCATCATGTTCGCGGCATACTGACCGAGCTTCTTGGCGCCAGCGATGTTGTCGTGCACCTGATCCTGAGAGTTCGGGATCACGATGGCGGACGTGGACGACGTGGTGGTGGTTACAACGGTCGTGTCAATGACGATGACGTTCGGGAAGAACCCAGGTTCACCCCAGGCCAGCCAGTCGGCGATCTGCCGGTTGGCGTCGTTGCACTGTCCGATCTGCGTGGCGGACATATTGCCCGCGCCGCGCTCCCACAGGTGCACGAAGGTGATGCCTGCGGCGTTGCACGTCTTCACCAGCGTCTTGTAGTTGGCGACGATGGTGGCGACCGTGCCGCCCTGTGCGATGTCGTTGACGAAGCCCTGCCAGAAGATGAAGGCGGGCTTTAGCGCGACAGCGGGCGCAAGCTGCGTGGCAATGTGCTGCGTCGAGGTCGTGCCTGAGACGGCGAAGTGACCAATCGTGGTCAGCGGCTTGTTCAGACCACGCAGGTAGGCGTCCATCCAGATGGACCAATTCTGCGAGTTCTTGTTCTGCTTGTTCGGGTCGAGGTAGCGCTGCGCGTTACGGCTGTCGCCGATGTAGACGGCAGTGTTGCCAGCAGCGGCGGCCAGGGGGACGCCCGAGCTGCTGCCGCCACCGCCAGGGAGAATTAGCCGGGCCATTACGCCTCCACGATGATCGCGAGGGTGGCCGAGCCGCTTGCGGCGACGGCGTAGATGTCCTGCGTATTTTCGAGAACGAGTGAGCCGCCAGCCGGGATCGGGAAGCCCGTCGAGGACGTAACGGCCGCCGAGGCGCCGATGTAGATGTCAACGGTGCCGCGATTGTAGAGCAGAACGGTGTCGCGGGCGCCAGCCGAGACGACCTTAGAGGCCGCAGTCGTGACGGTCGCCTGCGAGGGCGCGAAGCCCTCGCTGATCTTCTTGGACATTAAATTCTTTCAGTATTACTGCGGGGCCTTCATCGCTTCGACCATCGCGTCAATCGACACGGCCGGTTCGGGCGACAGCGCGGCGGCAACGGCAGCAATGCCGTGGGCTTCCGCAGGCGTTGACACGGCGTCCAGAAGACGCGCGACAAGGGTATCAATGTCGGTCTGCGCCTGGGCCAATTCGGCCTGGTGCTGCGCGACAAGCGCAACGGCATCGCCGTGAGACTTCGCGAGGTCTGCGACCTTCGCTACGGCATCAGTCAGTTTCGACAGGTCCAGCGCCATCGTGGTCCTTCCAGAAGGTTCGATAAAGTTCGGTTACAATGCGGGTGGTGAGCCACAGCCCGCCGAGGACCATCAGCGCGAACTGCCCGTAGGGCGTCAGCGTGTTAATCCACAGCGGCGTAGTCAGAGCAGCCCCCGCGCCTGCGGTGGTGACGGTTTCCATTACGCTCTCTTGATCCATGCGTGCGCCAATGCTGAAACGACTGTCGAAGCGCCAGTAAGCATGAAGACGTTGGCGACGACGGTTTTGCCGTATTCGATTTCCGCTGCGGGGACCTTCAGAACGGTCCAGCCCAGCGAGGGGAATGTGCTGACGAAGAAAATGCAGGCGTGATAGAGCAGCACCGGGAAGACCCCGAGCCCCCACGCGCACCAAAAGACCGGGTGGTCCATCATGGCGAGCGCGATGTCTTTCACGTCATGGGAGCGCGCGGTCTCTGCCGCAACGATAGCGCCCGTGGCGGTCGCCGCGTTGTTGCTCTGGACGACCGACGTGTCTTCCTTCTTGTTCAACCAGCCAAACAGGCCCGTGACTATCTGCGGGAGCAGCGTCGTGAGGTTGAACAGACTCTTAAGGCTACTGAACATCGCTCTCTTCCTTCTTGGTCGAGAACGCGCCCACCAGGACCATAGCGAGCCGGAAGCCAATCTTGGCTAGACCGACACACGCGATCACCTGGGGAGCATAGGCCCCCACAAGGGGCACCTGAGTAAGATCAAGCGCACTGATCTGGTCGCAAGCCTCCGTGAGGCCGCCCAGGATGACTAACGCGGCGCCAGCCTGGGCGAGCCGTGAGGCCCGCAAGTGCGCGTAGATGTCGCGCATATGCATAGGGATTACTTTCGTTTGGTGAAGAGGCCCGCCACGAACTGCAACAGCTTGCCGAGCGTCGCCGCCAGGGACCCATGTGTATCCACGGGCTTCGTCTGGATCACCGGCTTGGAGGCCGGAGCGGGAGCGGTCGGGTGCTCTTGGGCTACGTGTGTGGACTTGTGTGCCGGGTCGCCGAACTCAATCGTCGGATCGAGCTTGATCATGGCGAGGATCAGGCCAGCACAGCCGAGCTGCGCGTCCACAACGCTTGCGTCGTAAACGTGGTCGCGGATGTATTTGCCGGACTTGTATTGGTCAGTGCCGGACCAGATGTACGGCGACGGGACGCCCTTGGAGGCGTAGCCCAGGCCGTTGTACTGCTCCAGGAGCGTGAGCGTGCCGCCCTCCGACCAGTCCTGCCACTTCGCAGCGTGCGGAGCGCAGTTTACGAGCGCGTCAATGGCGGCGTCATACCAAGTCTTGAAGGGACCGCGCCCTGCGGGCACGTGGGTGGAAACTCTATTCCAGGGATCGCCCTGGGCAATGCTGCGGTCCCAGCGCTGCGAGCATTCGCGCTCGTGGATGACTGCAACGACGAACCACGGAACGCCCGTGGAGGCTTCAACACGCTTATACGTGGTCTTCTCTTTGACGAGACGGCGCGCGACGGCATCGAATTCCGAGCCGCGCGTGAGATGCGCGCGTGACCAGCGGGTGGCGTTAGCCGCCACCAGCGCTGTAACGTTCATTAGAACCTATTGTTTGGATGCGTAGACGAACAGAGCATCGATCTGCTCGTCAGAGAGCCCGAGCTGCTGGCCGATTGTGTCGATCAGCGGCTCCGAGCGGCTGAACTCCGTGGCGTATTCCCAGGTGATCTTCGTTGCGCCCCCAGCGGCGTCTACGGCCGCTTGCGTCTTGTCGAGTAGGCCCGCAGCAAGCAGCGCAATGCGCGCTTGTCGTGGAGTCACGCTCTGTGGGACGAGCTGCTTCGCATTCTGAGCGTCGATTTCAGCCTGCGTCGGCACTGTCTGCGCGTCATCCAACCACTCCAAGTCAGCGAGAGTGTCGCCGCGCAATATCCACACAGCGCCAGGGCGAAGTAGGGAAAGCGACTCCGCGAGTGCGTCGTGTTGAGAGGACATTTATGCGCCTATCGGATAGTGTGAATGCGAGTGATCTTGTTGTCGTAGCTAACGGTTCCGCTCGAAGTCGCGCCGCCGATGCCAAGCGTTACCACCTGTACGCCGGGCACGGAGCTTGAGTAGAACGCACTCAGGCACCACCAATTGCCACCGTTACCTATTGTTTGGACGCGCGGGGCCGTTCCTAACCAAGTGCTTCCGTTGACCCAATTGGAGATGTAGAGCGTAGCTGTTGCCGTGCTGTTCCAAACATCGCATGTGACGGACAGGTCGTACTTTTCTCCGGCCCACAACAGGACGGAAGAACGAACCGCGACTTCAAGCTCAATCATTGAGGTTGAGGTCGTGCTGACCCTAGCGGTGGACTGCCCGTAGGCTAATACGCCGCTCTCGTTGAACCACGAGCGCACCCAACGGTTGGCAGCGGTGTCAAGGAACTGCCCGGTGCCAGAAGTGCACACCATACCCACAAGCGTGGAGGCAGGGTCGTAAGTGTTGACGTAGATGCCTTCGCTGCCCGGCGTGGTGCTTAAAGAAGGGCCTCCGTTGCCCCACGCAGCTACTAGGCTCCCGCCGCTTGCCGACAAGTAGGCGAAGTATAGCGTTCCAGCGGCAAGACCCGAGCTGGGAAAGTCGATCCCAGCGGCCGGGATGCTGTAGACAACTCCGTTCACTTTGATCTTGTTGCCGTTCCACGGGATCAGCCTGCACACCGTCGCGCTGATCCAGACAAACTTGCACTGACCGAGATGCATCTCGTTATGAAGTGCGGTGTCCTGCGTATCGACGTAGGTCTTGTCGGCCTTACCCGACATTGCCGCAGCGGCGGCGCTCGCCGAACTGGCGGCGTTGACCTCGCTAGTGTGTGCGTTCGAGGCGCTGGTCGCAGCGTTCGAGGCACTGGTAGCGGCGTCGGTAGCGCTGGTGGACGCAGCCGTGGCGCTGCCCTGGGCCGCGCTGGCGCTGCCGGAGGCCGCCGTGGCGCTATTGGCCGCAGCCGTCGCCGAGCCGCCTGCTAGGCCAGCGCTGGCGGACGCAGCCTGGGCCGAGCCGTCAGACGCCGTTGCCGACGCTGCCGCCGCAGCTTCACTGGAAGCGGCGCCTGTAGCGCTCGCCGCCGCAGCGGTCGAGCTTGTAGCGGCGTCCTGCTTGCTCTGGAGCGCAGAGGCAGCGTCGGCGTCCATCCGCGCCTGCATGGTCACGTATGCGGCCTGCTGGGCGGTGATCTGGTCGAGAACGTCCGGAGCGAGCGTAAGCGCTTCCACGACGCCGCCGTGCTCGAAGAACGAGCTGCCGCCACCCGTGCGCCCGCTGGACAGGTCGTCCGTGAGCGTGAGCGTGGTGTCGGTGGTTTCGGCCGGAGCCGTGACGATGTTGTCGCCCTGGTCGTAGAAGCCGCCGACCACGGACAGCGCCGTGTCGGTCGTCTCGGTCGTGGTGGTGGGGTCAGGCGAACCGTCTGCCCCGATCACCGTGTAGGTGGTGTCGGTCGAGGGCGAGGTCGCAGGCGTCGTAGGGACGCCGTTGGTCTCGTAGAAGCTGGACGATCCGTCCGTGCCGGTCGAGGCGTCGTCCACCACCGCGTAGGTCGTATCGTCAGACATCCTTAGTCCTCGTCAAAATAGAGCGCGGGAGCGATCTGTGCGTTCGCGGTCAACTCGTCCCGATTGGCTTGCATGTTCAGCTCGTCAATCGTCTCGTTGTAGTCGGCCTTGAAGCCGTCCTTGCGCTTGTCGTTGAAGTGCGTGCACGCGAACACCAGCGCGCCCTGCAACAGCAGGTCAGGGGCGATGTCGGTCAGCACGTTGGTGTCGGTCGGCGCGGAGAGCGCCTTGAACTGCGCGTAGTAGTCCAGGCGGATCGACTTGCCCTGCGCCGGAAGCGGCGCCAGCAAGAACTTCGCCCCTCGCCGCGTGAACAGCTTGGGATAGCCGGAGCCGTCACGCTGCTGCGTGGGGAGCACGCGCTGCAAAGAGCTGCGTTCCAACTCCAGGCCGGTGTCGTTGTCGGTGATTGCAATGAGCTGCAACAGGTCGCCGGGGACCTGGAGCCCATCAGTGAACAGCGAGCCTACAGTCGCCACGATGGACTTTTCCATCGCCGGGACACGCAAGGACCGCTGGATTTTCTGGAACGACTGCTGGATAAACAGCGTCGTGAGCGCGGACGTGCAGTCGCGCCGGTTCAGCAGCGCAATGAGATTGCTCTGTAGGTCGCCGTAGTTCACTGGTTGGTTCTCGTTCGGTTAGATGCGCTTGTTCGTCGCAATGAAGAGGTCGAGATGCAGCTTGCGGAGCATCTTCAGCGTGTCGCGAACGTCTTCAGTCAGCGCGTCGAAGCCGTAGCGGCGGCGCAGCTCGTGAACGATCACTTCGGGCACGCGGGCCACGCGATGAAATTCGCCAGCACGGGTGTTGGTCGAGGACTGACGCTCGTCTTTGAGTTCGTCCATGAACCAGTCGGGAATGTCTTGCTCGTGCTGTGCGATCAGGCAGTCGGACTCTTCATGGAATGAAGTGTTAAATTCGATCAGCGCGAGAGTGTCGGGAGTGAAATCAGATTGAGCCATGTGTCTCGTAAAAAGAGACCCCCAGGTTTTTACGCCTGGGGGCCGGTAGTCGATTAGAAGCCGGTCGCGGCTTCCACGATCAGGGCCGAGCCCTTGTAGTTCTTGTGCTTCAGCGAGAACTCGCCGATGATCATCTGGCGGTCGTAGTCGCCGGACTTCGCCAGCGGCACGCGCATCCAGGGATCGAGAACCGCTTCAGCCCACATTTCGGGCTCGAAGATCAGCGTGTTGCCAGCCTTCAGGTTGCGGTTGATTTCGACCTTCTGCTGGCCGAAGGGCGAGACGTACAGGTCAACAACGTTGACGACCGTCTTGTCCTTGCCACCGTCGAAGGTGCGATAACGGCCGGAAGCCTTCGCGAAGTCAGCGACCACCAGCGAGTTGCCGGGCGTCACCTGAACGCGGTTCGGCTCAGCGCCTTCCTCGAAGCAGGTCTGGAGAGCCTTCAGCAGCCACGCCTCAGACAGCGGAGCCGAGCCATCGCTCGCGCCGGTGTGGAAGACGTTCGCGCTGTCGATCTGCACCTGATAGGAGCCGAGCTTGCGGGCGGTGTCATCCGCGCCAGCAACCGAAGCCTGGGCGTTACCGACGAATGCGCGTTCCTTGTCCCGCTTAAGGGCCTTGGACGCCTTCTCCATCTGGTAGGCCATCTCGCGCTTGCGGCCGTAGGTCTTCACGCGGCTCGAAGTACGGGACACCTTGACGGTCTCGGACATGATCTGCGTGCGGTTCTGCCGCATGACAGTCGGGGTCCGGGTGGAGTCAACGGCGTCCGCGCCTTCGACCTGGGCGTTGTCGGCGGCGTCGCGGATCGAGTCTTCCTGCCACTCGAAGATGGTCGAGTCCACCTTCTCCGAACCGATAGCGGTCTGGAAGGGGACTTTGGTCGGCGTGATGTTGCTGATGATGTCCGAAACGTCTTCCGCAATACCGACCATATCGTAGGTCTTGTAGGTAGCCATAGTTCAAAAGTCTTTCGTGTTTGGAATACTATTCGTCGTCGTTGCCGAACGACGCGAAGAAGGCGTCAGCGGCCGAGGCTTTGCCTTGGCGCAGTGCACGCACGGCCGTCTTGCGGTCCGAGGTAGCGCGCTGATCGCGAGTGACGGGCGCGTTGCTCGTCTTCACAATCTTCTTCGGGGTTTTGTTGACCTTGTTGGTCTTGATCGTCTGTACCTTCGACGCGCCCTTCGAGAACTGAAGCGCCATGTGCATCATCTTGATCGCGGCCGGGTCAGTCAGGGTGTTCACGGTCTCTGCCGGTAGGCCCATCTTGATGCCGAAGCTGCGAACTTCGTTGTACGTGGCGTCGTTCCAACCTTCGATATGCATCGGGTTGGGCTTGTCGTCGGTGCCAGGGGTCGTCAGCGCCTTCACGCAGTCACGAGCGGACTCGATGCGTGCAGCGTCCTCGCGCTCCTTCAGCGCCTTGACGACGCCTTGCAGGCCCTCGCCATAGAACGCTTCTTCCTCGAAAGCGCGCTGCGCTTCCGTGCGGAGTGCCGAGGCTTCTTCGGCCGAGATTGCCGGGTCTTTCGACACGGCCATCCAGTCGATCTGCCGGTAAGGCTTGGACCGCTCTTGCGCACGCGCAAGCATGGCCTGGAGCGCGGTGACGTGCTCCGTGGCGCGGGCCTCTGCCTGCTGACGCAGGGTGGCGACTTCCTGGGATTTCTTGGTGAGCGCTGCTTCCTGACCGTAGAGGCGCTTCAGGTCTTTGGCGGGGACTTCATGTTCCTCGTCACCGACCTTGACTTTGAAGATGATGTCGTCGCTCTCTGCGACTTTCTTCTTCTCGCCTTCGGCTTCACCTTCATCGTCGCCTTCGCCTTCGTCGTCTGGACTTTCGTCGGACTCGTCAGCGTCGTCGTCGTTGCCGGTGGGTGCAGTCTCGTCTTCTTCGTCGCTCTCTTCGGATGGCTTGCGGGAAGCGTCCTCGTCCTGCTCGTCAGCTTCGTCAGCGAACGAGGAAAGGAAGGCGGAAGTTGCGTCAAAATCGTCTGACGCGGTAGTTTCGGTGGTTTCAGCTACGTCCGTTCGGATGGTAGACATTGGCAGTTAAATGGCTCTCTATTGGAAATCGTGAACGCTGGGATCGTCAATTTCGTCGTCCTCCGCGTCCTCAACTGTTTGCGTAGAAGTGGCGCGCACGTAGTCCTGTGCGAAGCCCGAGACGTGATCGATGAACGCACGCGCGCCTTGCAGCGTGGCGTACAGTCCTTCGCGCTTCATCTTCTCTTCTGGCTTGGTGGTGAGCATGTCGTGGGCTACCTGCTGCTCGAACAGTTGGTGTAGCGCCGTAAATCGGGGATCGCCCAGGAGGCTGTTTGCCAGCTCTCCCAGGACAATCACTGCTTCTTCGTTCATCACGCCTTGTTGTGGAAGTAGTCCATGAACTTCTGGATCAACTCCGGCCCGGTGCCACCCGCGCGCTGCGCGGCTGCTGGGTCAATGAAGTCGCCCGTCGAAGGGTCGCGCATCATCGCAGCGTTGCGTTGAAAGAACGACATCTGTTGCGGCGCCTCTGCCGGGCGGGGCTGCGGTGTCGGCACCGGGCTCTGTGGAGCGGGTGTCGGCGCGGCGAGCTGCGGGCGAGGCGCTGGCTGTGGCACACTAGGCGCCATGGGTAAATCAAGCGCCTGCACGGGCGGCATCGGCTGCGTGGGCAACGTCTGCGGCGTGCTGGAGCCAGGTGTAAGCCCGGCCGGGACCGGCGCCGCCGTCTGCGGCAGCGTCGGAGGACCGAAGAGGTCCATGCCGGGGGCTTGTGGTGCTTTTGGTATCCACGGGGTCCCTGCGGAGCCCGGTGAGAACGCGCCCTGAGCGTAGCTCTTACCGAAGCCTGTGGGGGCCTGGGGAGACGCTTGGGGTGCTTGTGGAGACGCTTGGGCTTTCGCCGCCTGCGCCTTCTTCAGCTCCGCTTGGAGCGCGAGGAACGAGTCCGGAGAGTTGTCCGGCCGTCCATCGCCCCAGGTGAGCGGGCCGCCGCCCAGCAATGACATGTTGGGCGGCACCAGTTTCGATATGACTTCAAGAAGTCGCTGATAGTCCATTACGGTCTCGGATTGACGGAGGCGTTGACTGCCTCCTTCGCTGCGGGGTTCGCCGCCATCTTTTCCTCCAGGTCCATCTCGCGGTCTGCCACGTCAATGCGTGCGGCCGTTTCGAGGTCCTGTCGGTTGTGCGTGCGGTCGAAGTCCATCGCCGACATGGCAAGCTGGTGTCGCTCGTTGTCCATGCGCTGGCTGTCAATCATCAAGGACTTCTCGACCTTGTTGTTGTTCGCCTGCGAGTTCGCGATAGACGCGTCTGCCAGCTTCTCCTTGATGTCCAGCTCGCGAGTCTTGAGCGGATCAGGTTGCGGCGGCGGCGCCTTGTCGGGCGGCGTGAGATACGCCGGAGCCCGGTTGAGACCGGCCTTCTTCATGGTGTCCATGATCAGAGCGTAGCGGTTCGCCGGGCTGAACATGTTGCCCAGGCCAGGGTCCTTCGCCAGCGACTCGTAAGCACGGGTCATCTTCGCGACGGCTTGGTCCTTCTCGCCGTAGCCCAGGTGCATCGAGACCGAGCACGTCTTGCGCTCCGTCCACTGCGCCGGGTCCACGTTGAGCGGCTGTCCTGCGACCTCCACAATCTCCTGCGGAGCGCCGTTGACGATGGCGAGGCGAACGACCTCGATCATCAGCTCCGTGAAGAACTTGGCGAAGTTGCGCGCGGCAATCTTCTGCCGCTGGCTACCCGCCGTCATCATCTGGTCCATCAACGCGGACGAGTTCTGATTGCTGATGGCGTCTTTGTTGAGCCCCTTAGAGAGGGCCGAGATGCCAGTGTTCTCTTCCTTGTCGGCCGAGAGCTGCTTCAGAACCTCGAACACGAACGGGTTCAGGTTGTTCTGCGGGAGCGGCGCGATGCTGTCCGGACGACGGACGTTGACGAGACCGCCGAGGCGGTTCTCCAACATCTCGCGTGGGTTCAGCAGGCCACCCGAGACCACGGCCCAACGCGGGTTGGTCGTGATGGACGTGTGATCGAGCACGCCGCGAATGAGCACGGTGCGGGCGTTCTGCGTCGGGATGACGCGGGCGGCGAAGTTGTTGCCGTAGAAGATATGCGGGACCGGCAGCGGCACGTAGGCCAGGAACGGCGCCTTATCGACCTCCTGCGGCTCGTCCAGGAGGACGTTATGCGCGTGGATGATCTTGTAGAGGCGGACGCCCTTGTGGCTGTCGATCTGCATGCGGATGTAGCTCTCGAACACCTGGACCTGATCGGTTTCGTTGTCCGGGGACGTGAGCGCCTGACCGTTCTCGACCGCTTCGTTGCGGGCGATGACTTCCGGGGTGTCGTTGATGCCTGTTTCGTCGCCGACCGGGATGCGCTTCACACGCGCCGGGTCGTAGCCCTCGCGGATCAGCTCGAACCGCGTCTTCATCGTCTTGTGCCCGACGTAGAGCGCCTTAGCGATGCTGGGCGCGCGCGGGGAAATCAAGAACTCTTCAGGCGGGACCGCATCCGTGCGAACGCACGAGCGGTTCTTCTTGCGGGTCAGCGAGCCGCTGTAAGTGTGCAGCGACGGGTGCAGGCCCTCAGTGTGAGGGTCCTGCGTGCCCTCGAACTCGTCAACGTCGTCCTGCGCAGCGAGCGCATAAGCGTCGTCGTGCGGGGTGTTCTCGAAGGTCTCTTCCGCGTATTCGTAGTTCTCGTCAAAGTAAACTTTGGCGACGCCAGCGCGCGACGTGAGACCGTCGTGGATGACGTTGTTGAACAGGCCGAAGCCGTCGTTCTTGCGGAAGATGATGTAGCTGGCGTATTCGGTGGCGATACGGCACGTCTCAACGTCCATATCCTTGTCGGGATCGAACTGAGCGATTTCGTCGCCGCCAGCGAACACTTCAAGCAACTGCGCCTTGGCGTTTTCAACGCTGTCGTACACGTCGGTCGAGACGTAAGTCGCGGAGCCTTCGTGCTGGCGCTTCGGGAGCGTACCGTTGTAGTAGCGGGTGACGCGTTCACGCTCACGGGAGAGCTTTGAGTCGTACCACCCCACTGCGTTCTGCGCTTGGGCAGCGACGCGCGTGATGATTTCCTGCTCAGGGAGCAGGCTTGGCTTCTTCGCCATGAACGTCCTAAATTAAATTGCTTCGGAATAATGGGTGTCGGTGACTTCGACGGGCTTCCACTTGCCTTCGTGCACGTAGCCCGCGATAGCGAGCGACATAACGCAGTCGTCGTGCTCGCCGTCTTCGGCTTGCATCTTCCCGTTCTCGGTGACGACGAAGGTCAGCATCTCGCGCAGCGTCGTCTCGTCGTTGATTTCGATGTCCCTCGCCGCGTCGAGCGAGCGGAGGTTGTCGATAATCAGCGGCTTGGTGCGCTCGCTGGTGAAGAAGCCGAGGTTGATCGTGTCTTTGTTCGGCTCCAGGGTGCCCTCCACCTGATCCGTGTAGATGTACGGATAGTCGAGGTCGCGGAGCTTCACGCAGGTCACGAGGCCGTGGTTGTTGCGTTCGGGCGCGATGGTCGCGCTGTTGTAGTGGTAGCCGAGCGCCACGAGGATGCGCGCGAAGTAGTCGGGGTGGACGATGCCACGCCACACGGCCACTTGCCGTAACTCGCCGTCTAGGATTTGCGCCACTGATGGGTCGCTGTCGTCTCTGCGCGATGCGCCGGACCTTCTCAGGCCCATGCCCACGTCTGCGCCGATGACGTAGCTCTGTTTCGGATCGAGGTCGCGATAGACGTAGAGTTCGCCCACCGGATGGTCTTTCAGCACGCCAATCGGCGCACCAGGAACGTCCTCGACTGCCATGCGCTTGATCGGCGCAGTGGACTGTTGGAGGCGTGCATGCAGATAGTCTGGATTAAAGACCGGCCGTCCGGTTGAGAGGAAGGCTTCGTCGGGCGTCGCGGGGTATTCCTGCTTGAACAGGCCCTCGCCCTTTTCGACCACCTTGAGGCGGCGCCAGTAGAGCTGATCGTTGTCAACGCCGAACACCTTGGCGATGTTCTCTTCGTCCGGAGTGCGAACGAAGTCGGCGGGTGCAGGCTTGCGGTAGTCATCCGACTCGAACCAAGCCGAGAAGAACGCCACGTAGCCCATCTGGACTGCGTTGACCCACAAGTCGCGAAACTTGCCGGTCATGCCCTGCGCGGTGCTCTCAACGAACACAGCGGTGCCGGGCTCGTCAGGAACAGCCTCGATTAGGCCGTTGAAGTTTTCGTTCGCGAAGGCCACCGGCCAGAACGCGACCTCAGACAGATGACACACCTGGAGCGTATCACCGCGAGCGACGCCGCGTCCGCCAGCGGTCGCCACGCGAAGCGCGGAGTCCAGCTTGTCGAATGTCAGCTCGTTCTTCGAGTTGTACTTGGTGTGCGGCCGGAGCAGCACAGGCACGTTCTCATGCACGCGCTTGTACATGTTGAGAAGCGTGTTCGTGGCTTCCGACTCGTGCGCCATCACGAGGCCCTTGAAGCCCGTGCGCTGCGTCAGCCAGAAGTATTGCCACGCCGAGATGACGGTGGAGAGGCCCTGCTGTCGCGCCTTAAGCACGACCATGCGGACGTAACCGCGCGTCGCCATCTGGTCGATAATCGACTGAGCGAACCGCTTCTGAACGCGGTTGAACGTCAGCGGGATGATTTTTCCCGCCTTCGTCCTGATCTTTACGCAGTGCCTACAGTAGAAGTCGAAGTCTTCCTTAAGCCGTAAGCGCAGCGCGCTATCCATTGGTCTTCATTTCCGCTTCCGCGGCCTTGAGCCAATCTTCGGCCGTGTCGATCGTCACCTTGGACTGCGACATGGGTTTGGACTTCGTGAAATCGAGAACCGTGCGGATCGCCGCAAGCTTGATCTTCTGATCGCCTGGGACGATTGCCAGCTTGAACGCTTCCTTGAGAGCGGCTTCCGCCATGCCCTCTTCGGTGCCGGGCACAGAGACCTCCGGGAGGTCGCCTTCGTCTTTAAGCATCTGAATATACCTGTCTGCTGCTTCTTCAGCCTTGGCCCACAGGCGCTTGGCAGTGCGCTTGCGCATCCCGTCAGGGACACCCGCGCGTGTGTAATTAGGGTCTGTCTTGCGGCGCTCCGCGAGTTCTGCGTGCACCTGCATCATCTTCTCTCGGTAGGCAGGATCAGCCCACCGGGCCTTCAGCTTTTCCGATTGATCGGGCCGGGTGAACCAGCCCTTGGACCGGGAGGAAGTTTTGCGCTTCCGCCCGGCCTTGGTCTTCTTTGTCGTCACTTCATCCACGTGCTGTTGATGTAGCTGCGGTCCATTCGCTTTCTGATGGCTTCGGCGAGCGCCTTGTCCTTCATCAGCGACGTGTAGTGCTGGATCGCTGAGTGCGCTCTTGCAGCACGGCGAGTGTGGTGGAGGTCTTCGAGCAACTTCGCTGCGATGTCGTGGTCGCCGCTGTCGCCGTCAATCTCGCCCGTGAGTTCAGCCAGGATGCTCCTGCGCTTCTGCCGGTCGTGAACGATGCTGTCGCGATACCCTTCCGGGTTCTGGATGTCCTTGCCGCTCGAAAGTTCGCGGTGGGTCTCCATGTTCGCAAAGGCTTCGTCGTTCATCCCCTTGCCGTAAAGCTGCTCGTCAGTCAGCGGCACGTAAGCGTGCTCGAACGCCTGCGGGTCGGGCTCTGGAGCCTTCTCGCCGGACTTCTTGCTGATCTTCTTGAGCGCCTTCTGCGCCATCACCACGGGGTCCACACTAGGACCACCTGTGGGCTCAGTCGGAGCCGGAGGCGCACCTGTCGGCTCAGTTGGAGCCAAAGGCGGCGAGCCAGCGGGAGCCGTGGGGGGACTTGTGGGTCCTTGTGGGGGCACGGGTGCGCCCTCTTCCTGCGGCTGGCGCATGAGTGCTTCGTGCGCGCGCGCGGCGGACACGAGGCTGGACATTTCCTTGCCGAGATGCTGCTGGCCCAGGAGCCCAACGCCGCCGTTGTCTTGAACGAGCGGGCTGTCCTCGCCGATGCCGTGAGCGGCGCGACGCGCGGCCCACTTCTGTCGAGCGCTGTACATTTCCAGCGCAGCTTTGATCTGCGTGTTGGAAGCGTTCGCGTCGAATGCGGGAGCAGCGGCCGGAGCCTGTTGCTGTTCGGAGACCTTGCGGCGAGCGGCGGCCATGAGCAGAGCGCTCTTGACCTGTTCGTTCATCTCCGCAGGCGTCATCGCCTTGGGAGGCGTCGGCGCGTTCGGATTGGGCGTCCACGGGGACTGTCCGGTCGCGAGCAGCGCACCGCCATTGGCAACGCCGGGGTTGAAGCCGACCTTGGGTCCGGTAGGACCAGGACCAGGAGGCGGCGCCGGAGGCTGCGGAGCAGCGGGTGCCGGGAGGCGAACCTGCGCGCTGGGATCAGCGAAGCGGTCGAGCACGCCCTGGAGCGGAGTGCGGTTGCCGGTGAGCGCGTCAATGCCGCGCATGCCCATGTAGCCGCCGCCGATGGCAGCGAGCGTAGCTGGGCCGTATGCGAAGAGTGAAGCAGCGTGCCCGCCGAGACCAGCCGCACCGAGCGCAGCCGAAGCTGCCGCCCCTGCGGGGTTCTGAATGGCACGGATATGCTTTCCAACTGCATTCGCCATACCACCGACGAACTTGCCCTGTCCGTAGTCGCCCAGGTCTTTGACCATGGTCGCCACGTGCGCCTGACGCGCCAGGAAGGCGATGTCGGGCGTGGTGTTGTCGGAGATGTTCTGGAGGTCGCTGTCCGTCAGCGGCCTTCCCTTGCTGGCGCGCTTCAGCGCGTCGCGGGTCTCGTTGTCGAGCGTGTCCTTGACCGGCTTGACGGCGGCCTTCAACTCGTCCCGCACGCCTTCGTCGGCGGTGCGGAGCGCTTCGTAGCTCGTCTTGGTCGTGACACTCTGGCCGTCGAGCGCCGTGTTGACGCGCGACATCAGCGCCGTTGTGGCTTCGTGGTTGTCGCCGCCCAGGTGCTCGTACTTGCGCGCGTTCGCTACGTCGGCCGCGAGGCGCGGCGTCGATAGCGCGGTGCCGGTGAGGCCCTGCGCGATACCGGACGAGATGACCTCGCCGGGGTTGACCTTGAGACCGCCCGGCGTGCCGACCGTGGCACCAGCCTGACTGATAGCGTTCGACGCAGCGCCAGCGCCGCCTTCTGTGGCAGCGGTTATTCCGGCCTTTGCCAGCGCTTGAGATGCGGTCTGAGCAATTTTGCCTCCGGGGAGGAAGCGTCCGATACCCACGGCTTGCGGAATAGACTCAGCAGCGCCAGTAATGAGGCTGCGCGCCTTGTCCTGAGCTTCCGGCTCTGCATCTGCTTTTCCTGTGCGGATCACCGCGTCGTTCTTCGCCGCGTCGCCGCGCGTGCGCAGCAGATACGAGGCAATGCCAGCGCCGAGGCCCGCGAGCGGCTTCTTGGTCGCCATGGTGGCGGCCTTCGCAGCAGCGAGGTCAGTGACGATCCCAGGCGCGGCTTCAGCCACGGCCTGCGGGATTTGGCTTACGTTGTAAGTTCGGGGGTCATACCACGTATCCGAGGGGATAACGTTGGTGCCCTTGTAGTTCTCCGGAGCGACCGCCTGAGCGGCCTTCTCGGTGCCCGACGTATCCATGCCCGCGAACTGCTTGAGCGTTTCAGCGGCGCCGTGGATCGTGTTGGCGATGCCTTCACGAGCGCCAGCGATGACGCCCGAGGGCTTGTTGTCGTCGCCGTTGAGATGGGCGAGAATTTCCTTGTCGCTGTAGCCCGCCTCGCGCGCCGCCTTGAACTGGTCGGGCGCGCGCTGCGAGAGGAAGTCAGCGATTTCTGCGTCTGAATAGCCGGACTCGCGGGCCTTAGCGATGTCGGCGGGATTGATCGTAAGTCCGGCCATTCGTTTCCTATTTGAAGATGTCGGAGAGCGGAGGACGCTTTCCGTTTGCGGCGGGCGCAGGCGCTATCGCGTCCTGGTCGCCGAACAGAAGGTTCTGGTTCGCGTACTGCGAGAGAGTGCGGCGGAAGCCGTCGTCCAAACGCCCGTGCTGCGCCACGTACTGGTCGCGGAGTTTCTGCACGTCGAGTGAGCGCTGCTGCACGCGGGAGAACATGTCCAGAAGCTTTGCGTTTGCATCCGGGTTGTTGTTGAGGCTGGGTGGCATCGCCTTCAAGAACGCGAGGTCCTTGTCGGAGAGCGAGCCCGGCATGCCACCAGCGAATTGACGCATCGCGAGCGTCATCTGGTTCATGATCGACTTGGCAACGTCCGTGTCGGCGACGCCCTGGATGTTGAGGCCGGGGATGCCGGAGGCGAGCTTCTTGAGGCCAGCCAGCGTTTCGCCGCCTGCGCCCTGATACACGTCGGGGTTCGCGAGAAGCGTCTTCAACTGGTTGATGTTCGAGAGCTGACCCTGCGAGGACTGAGCGTCCTTGTCGATCTGGTCGAACATGTCGGAGTTCGCCTTCGCGCGGGCGACGCCGTAGGGATCATCCTTCGGATCGACTGCGGGCGTGAACGCCTGGAAGCGCGTGATCTGGCCGTCCTTCGACATGCGGAGGCCGACGCCAGTCTTCGGATCGACGTGGAGCGTGTAGCCCTGACCTGCCGGGTCCTTGCGGAGCCCAGCGAGCACGGCGCCTGTCTGCGGGCTGTAGATGCTCGCGAGCGCGGCGGCGGCGCCCATCAGGCCGTTCTCGAAACCTTGCGGGTTCGCTTCCTTCGTGCCCTGCACGAGGACACCCGGACCAGCGGTGCTGTTGGTGCTCAGGGCGCCAGTGTCGTCATCAGCGTAAGCCATGGCTTTGCTGTCTCCCTGGGGGTTGTGCATTGCTGCCTGGATCGCGGTCGCACCGTCCGGCGCGGGCTGTCCGAGCAGCTTGTTGAATTTCGAGACGTAGGAAGCGCCGGTCGTGCCGAGGCTGTCGTGAGCGGCAGCGGACTGCGCGTTGATCGGCCGCCCGGTGAACCACGCAGAGGCCGCGTCTTGCGGCGTGCCGTACTTGTCAACGTAGCTGCCGAAGCGATGGCGGAAGACCGCCTCTTGCGCGTCGGGCGAGCCCAAGAACTCCTGGGTGGAGAGACGGCGACCGAGCGCCGCCTGCGTCCACTCCGGAAGGTTCTCTTCCATGACTTGGTATTTGCCGAGCGCCCGGCGACCGCCAGGGTTAGGCGTGATGCTGCCGTAGGGGCTGGCCTCGCCGCCGCTCTCGATTTGAGCGATGGCGCTGCCCCACCGGGGATCGAACTGGTTCATTACGACTTCAGCCAGCTAAGGATGCCTTGTCCGGCCGGAGCCAGGAGGCCCATGCCGCCGCTTCCGAGCAGGCTGGTGCCTGCGCCGAGAATGCCGCCCGCAATCGTGAGCGGGCTCTGCGTGGTCTCGGAGTGTTCGGTCGTGGTGCCGGAGCCGGACGAGTTGGTCGTGGTGCCGTAGTTGCCGCCGAGGATCGACATGAGCTGCGAGAGCGGAGCAAACGGCGCGGAAACGCCCGCCTGATACTGCTTGAGCGCGTTGTCGAGCTTCGCCTGCTGCGCCGCCGTGAGGCCCGCGCCACCAGTCGCCGCAGCGGAAAGCTGCTGGATCATGTTGGTGACGGAGCTGTTGCTGGCGTTGTTGCCTGCGCCCGCAGCGGCGGTGCCGAGCGAGCCTTCAGTGCCGAGCGCGGTCAGCTTGGCGGTGTTGTTGTTCTGCGCCTGCTGCTGCGCGAGCGTGAGGCCATTCTGGAACGCCTGCGAGCGGAGCGTGCCTTCGAGGTTCGCCGACTGTTCGGCGAGACCGCGCTGCACGAGGCCGTCAGCGATGCCCGTGCGGGAGCTGTTGATGTTGCCGGTCGCCGCCGCGTTCTGTTCGATGCCGGGCAGCGTAACGTCACGCGCCTGTTCAGTGGCGCCCTGCATCGCAAGCTTGACCTGCGAGGGGATGTCCTGACCGGCGACGTACTTGTTGGCGGCGTCCACCATCGCCTGCGGATTGTTCGAGGCGGAAGGATCGTAGCCTGCGAGGCCAGTCAGCGCGCCCTGCGTGCCGCTAACACCCGCGTTGGTGAGATTGGTGCCAGCAGCGGCTTGGCCGTTCGGCGTGGCGTTGTTGCTGCCATAGCCGACCATGGACTGAAACGCAGCCAACTCTTCAGGAGAGAACTGCGCGGTGTAGTCGGTCGGCGCCGTGGCGGTGCCCGCCTTGCCGTATGCAGTCATCGCGTCCTGCATCGCCTGCGTGATGCCGCTAACCTGCGGCGCGTAGGCGGACTGCGTGGTGGACGTGGACTGACTTTGGGTATTCGAGGTTTTATCTGTAGAGCTAGGCATGTCCGTCCACGAGATGAATGAAAAGGCGGCGTGACGCGCCGTTGATGCAATCGATTTTGCGAAGAAAGCGGAAGCCGAAGCGCGTTACAAAACGCGCCCACTTGTCGTCGTCCACTTCACCGAGAGCGAACACGGGAGCAGAGACGCACTGGCGGAAAGCGTGCCAATGTGCGAGCGCGCGTTTCAGCACTGAAGGCGTGAAACGGTCGAAGCGAAGATGGGCGAGCAGGAAGGACTCCTGCCCGCGCCGATATTCTTCGATGTCGAACCAATAGTCTTCGGTCGTGAGCGCGCGGTGCGTGCCCACGAACTCGAAGTCAGAAGCCATGGGCCGTCATTCGCGCGTCGAGCTGTTGCACAGCTTCGGCGAGCTGCTTGATAGCAGCCGCCACGCGCTTCAACTCTTCCGGCAAGTAGCGCTCTTGGCTACCGGGAAGGTTCGGGTAGGATTGAGGGACGTAAGGGCTAACCTTGATCGTCATCGTTCACCTGTCACGTCAAGGTCGAAGTCGAGACCTGAGACTGAGAACTGGCGGTAGTCGGTCGTCGTCAGCTTCAGCGCGATGTAGCGACCGGCAGCGCGGTAGTCGAGCTTGTACAGCTCTGCGCCGTCGTAGGTCTGCGGCGGATCGTACACGGGCGCCTGATTGTAGTAGTCAGCCGCGCCCATCGTGAACGAGAGCGGAGCAGAGCCGCTGTCGAGACGCGCCTGCGGGTAAAGCGAACTGATCGAGACGTAGCCCTTCAGGTCCTTTCCGAGCGCGTCGAGGTCAATGCCTGTCTTCTCCAGGTAAGCCGGAGCCGTGGCATTCACGTCCACGCCGTACACGACCGTCGAGCCTTCGCCGTAGGGGTCGAAAGCGTAGAGCGACGGAATGAGCCCGTAAGTGGTGCTGGCCTCGCCGACGTAGACAAGCGTGCGCTTGAAGCCGTCTTCCTGGTCGAGATACGAGCCGCCCACGTTCGCAAACGTTTCCGTCACGGTCGCGTAGGTCTTGACTACGCTCAGGTTGACCTGATCGCCAGCGAAGACCATCGGGAGGTCGTCAAAGGACCAAGCGCCGGTGCCGTAGTTGAACACGGCGGCGCGGTTGCAGCCGTCCGGGTTCGTGAGGAAGTGCACGAAGTCGTCGCCCGACACGTAGCAGAACGCGATGTCCTTGCGCCTGGGGTCGTGCACAACGAAGCAGCGGTTCGCCTTCGAGGCGTTGATGGAGTTGTAGATGAACTCGCGCGTCTTCGCGTCGCAGATAGACGACTCGGAGTAGCCGTCGTGCTTCCAGATGTCGTCGGGACCGAAGACGTAATGCGTACCGTCGATTTCGATGGAGCAATTCGCGTTGATGGCGCCCTTCGTGAAGGGAAGCTTGCGATAGTTGAAGACCTGCTGCGATCCGTCCGCCGTCATCATCCAGGCTTCTTGCAGCCCGTAGATCACGAGCGCACTGCCGAACGCCTGAGCGTCAATGATCCGGCCGCGCATGTCCGCCAGGATGTTCTCCGTGGCGAGCGTGTTGGCCTGACTGATGTCCCAGGAGGCCGGGACCTGACCAGACAGCGGGAAGCTGGAGGTCTTGACCATCGTCGGCGCAGCGGTAGCGCCCTTCGTGACGTTGAGAGCCACGAGCGAGCCGCCGCACGTGCGGAGCAGCCCAGCGCGCCAGGACGAGTCCCAGCCAGTGAGTGGTTTGAATGCGGTGTCGGTCGGGCCGAACGTCCACGGCACGTGGTCCGGACGGTTGACGTAGATCACGCCAGCGAGCGCGGTGTTCGACCACGTTGCTTCAGCGTCACTCGCCGCGAAAGACGCAGGGGTGACATCAGTCTCAACGCCGTTCATGAACTGCGAGACACCGCCGTTCAGATACCCAATGTAAACTTGGTCGAGACCGGACGACGGCGTAGCGCCGAAGACGAACCGGGGAAACTGATTGGGAGTTTGATGGACGTTGCGGAAGACCGGCGAACGCGCGACGCGGTTGTTGCGGAAGCGAACGTTCACGCCCATGGTCCACGCCTGCGGCGGGAGGTCGTAGGGGTCCACGTCAGTGATGACGCCGTACTTCCCCAAATCACGAACAGGAATGATGGGCATAGAAATCCATGCGCGGATCACGAGGACCCACGAGCTAAGCGATGTGAAAGATCAGACGAAAAAAGAGAGGACCCGCGCGTGCCGAAGCAGAGGCGCGGGCCATGTCAATTACAGAACGCGGATCAGCGTGAGGATGGTCGCGGACAGCGGACGCGTCTCAATGGCGTCGCCGACCGAAGTCGTCGTGCCGCTGAAGGCGTGCGTATGCGCTGCGCTCCGGCCTCCGGTGTTGCCGCTGAAGCTGTGCGAATGGCGCGTGCTTGCGCCGCCAGTCGTGACCGTGGTCGCGCCGGAGTTGATCGTGAAGCCGCCGCCGCCAGTCGTGGAGTTATTCCACGCGCCGACAGTGACGTTGTGCGTGTGGTCGGGACTGTCAACGCCGGTCGTGCCGGAGAACGCGTGGGTGTGGTCGGCGCTCTCGGTGCCGGTGTTGCCGCTGTAGTCGTGCGTGTGTGCTTTGAACACGTCCGCCTGGAGCGTGCCCACGGCGCCAGCGCGCGCACCAGCGTTGAAGCGGTGACGTCGGAAGCGGTCGAGCAGGTTCGGGAGCGCAAACGTGGTGCTGCCGTCGCCAGCGCCCCACGTGGTCCCAATAGCAGCGAAGAGTTCGGGATAGGCAGCGCGGGACAAGAGCTGTCCGTCGCACGGCATGTAGCCTGCGGGGATCGCGGCGTCGGGACCTGCGAAGTCCACGAGCCCACCGATGACCGTGGCGCCCTGCCCGAGCAGCCGCCCGGTAAACGCGAGCGTGCCAGCGGCCTTGCGATAGATGCCGAGGCCGGGTTCGGACGTGAAGTAGAACGGCGGGGCCGCAGCGGTGCCGTCAGCAGCCGCGAAGCCGGTCAGGAGCGCGTTGAGCTGCTCGTCCGTCAGGTTCACGGCGCCGTTGATGTTCGGGAAGGTGTTCCGCAGCGAGTTCTTGATGCCGCGCAGATGCGAGTCGATCTGGTTCAGGCCGTCCGAGTGCGCCGGGTTCGTGACCACGAGGTCACTAATGTAGATCGGGGTCTCTAGGGCCACCCTTGGGTCCTCATGAGTATGACAAAAGTAATATTCTTAGTTCCTCAAAGGGATCACTTGGGAACCCGAGGGGTGCCCCACCGGGGCGAGGAGTGCATCACTGGCTCTCCTTGTCTTAGTGTGGGGGGTAGATTGATATAAGTCGTTGAAATCGTTGAAGAAGACCCAAAAGTGCGCCACAATTAGGGGTTTTTGCCACAATTGGAGGCTCATAAGTTCCCAAAGGTATCCAAATGGGACCAAATCGGCCCGGTGTATCCACTTGGGACCCGGCGCAGAGGGGACCCTTCCCCACACGGGGAACCTAAGCTGAGCGGTGTTCTTTTGGGGTCCTTTTGGGTGCGCGTGGGCCGTGTTTCAGGGCTCCCGCACTGCGTCCCCAGCCGAGCAGCAGCCTTTGGGTTTACTGGAAAAACCCAAATCGGCGACGGTGATTGCCGACAAAAAGGGGACCCGCTCGAAAGGGGACCCGTTCGGCCCGGTCGGCCGTGCCTGCCTGCCCCTAGTCCCCACGCGTAGACCATGCGCCCCGTGCTAACCCGTTGCAATCACACACATTCAAACGGATTGCATATCCGTTGCCCCGATGCCGCGATGCACGCGCGACCAGGGCGCCGACCTGGGCCTAATGGGGACACCTGGGCCTTTTGTGTTAATGAGCGCGTGGGGACAATCGACTGGCACGAATGCTGCTCGGCATACGCTAGGCGCCCACGGGGAGCACCTGGGGAGCACCTGAGAACCCACGGGCATCCACGGGCCGACCACGCGCAAGCCTCTCCACGGCCATCCCTGGGCGTCCACCGGCTCTCACTTGGATACACTTGGATGCACTTGGACGGAACAAATGCACACCTTTCGCCACATAATCACGAGCGCGTGATATATGTCGATTGTTCTTGAACTTCGCCCCGAATTGGCGCTTAGGTATCTGCGGGGCGCATTGCGTCCTAAAGCAAAACGAACGGCACACTATCCACCTGGAGCTATCGACCATGACACGCAAAGATTTCGAGTTGATCGCCGCAACCCTGAAAGCGCAGCAAGCCGCGCTCTCGACTGATCCGGAGCGCGAATTGTTCCGCGCCCTTGTGCGTTCGTTCGCGGACAATCTCCGCGCCACTAATCAGCAATTCAACCGCGACCGCTTCATCCGCGCCTGCGGTCTCTGCCCCTCCGCTCTCTACTGATCCGGCCCTAGTCGCGTCCAATTCCACGCCTTTCGACACACAAACCCAATAGGCAAGCAAATGACCAACCCGACCACGAACGCCGCGCCCGTCATCACTGAAGAACAAATCCGCGCCTATCAGCGCCGCGAGCAAATGCGCTTCTCCAATCGGACCTATACGCAACTGCCGACCGATTGGCAGAATTCGCTTTGGTGGACCTATGGCGTTCGGGATATGGACGATTATCGGGCCAAGGTCCGCGCGCTCCAGGTGGCCGATCCCTACGCCTATTTGCCCTACAGCAAGCCGCGCCAGGAGCATTTCGCGCATATCTCGACTGAGGACGGCGGCTGCATCGCGTTCACTGAGAACCACGTTAAAGGCGTGGCCGACAGGCAAACCCGGATGAAGCCGGGCCGCTATCTTAAGAAGTATTTCGGTGACGTGCTTACCGACGACCAAATCCGCGACATCGCAACTGCGTTCATGGCGGAATGCGCGCCCATTGAAGTGAAGTTTGCGGAGACTGCGGCGGACATCGAACGCGTCTATATCCACGGCCCGCGCTCTTGCATGTCGCATTGCGCTGATGAATTCCACGGCCACGTTCACCCGACTGCGGCTTATGCCAATTCAGACGTGCAAATCGCCTATTTCGAGCGCGGCGAAGATGACGTTAAGGCCCGCGCCATTGTGTGGCCGAAAAAGAAGATTTACGGCCGCGCCTATGGTGACAGCGCGCGGTTGACCAGTGCACTGCGCGCGGCTGGTTACACTGAAGCGGAGAACAACGGGTTTGAAGGGGCGCGACTGCGCGCAATCCCCAATGAGCACGGCGGCGGTTGGATTATGCCGTATGTGGATGAAATCGGTTCGGCCGACCAGGAAGGCAAATGGTTCGTTCTGCGGCGCCGTGGCGAATTCGATTGTCAAAGCACGTCCGGCATCATTGAGGACGAAAGCACGCGTTGCCAGTGCGAGAATTGCGGCGACCGCATGCATGAGGATGACGCCTATTCGGTGGACGGCCACGATGGCTACTATTGCTCCGAATGCTATAGCTCCGAATTCGTGGAATGCGACCGCACCGAACGTATGGTGCACCGTGACGACACAACGCAAATGGCGAACGGTGAGACCTGGAGCGACCGCGCATTTGAGCGCTACGGCTTTGTGTGCGACCGCAACAGCGGCAATTATCCCGACACTGAAGCCGTTACTATGGCGAACGGTGAGACCTGGAGCGAAGACGCGTTTGCGGAATTCGGTTTCGAGTGTGCGGGAACGGGTGACAATCACCCGCTGGAGGAATGCGTTGTCCTGGAGGATGGCACGCAATGGCATCAGGACCATTTCGACGCGCACGGCCACGTTGACGACAACGGCGACAACGTTCGCAATGATGACGCTCCCGCTGATGCAGTCGGCTACCGTTGCCCCGCAACCCTGGAGATGCCGCTAGTCGCGCCTGTTGCTGAAGCCGTCGCGGACGTGGAAGTGGTGACGGTGACGCCTATTGACGCTGCAAGCTATCGCGTGGCGCCTGCGGCTCCGCTTTCGTGGCCGTCTCTGCCGGACTGGCGCGGTCGCGACCTCTATATGGAGCAAGTGCGAGCTGCGCGCGACGCTATGGCGATGCAGATGCAGCAACGCGCGGCAATGGAACGACTGATGGAGTACAGCCGGGCGGACGTGCAGCTAATGCAGCGCCTTATTGAGGACGTGGCCTAACGCCGCGCTCGCAATCGACATCATGGGGCGCCGCGCCTGCGGCGTCCCCTCGCATTCTCAATCGGGACACACAACGCAATGAACGACCTGGAAACAATCCGCGCCATGCTGGCCTATAAGCGGCCCGCAGGCAGCAAAACCGAACGCCGCTTTATCAAAGACTGGATTGCGCCCCTGGGCGTAGAGCAGGACAAGGCAGGAAATCTGATCAAGCGTATCGGCGACGTGCCCATGCTCTACAGTTGCCACACTGATACCGTGCACCGCGCGGGCGGGCCGCAGGCAGTCCGGATAATCGACGGCATCGCGACCACGGCCGACAAGAAAAGCAATTGCCTGGGCGCGGATGACACCGCAGGCGTATGGCTGATGCGCGAAATGATTTTGGCCGAACGTCCTGGGCTGTACATCTTTCACCGTGCGGAGGAAGTCGGCGGCGTGGGTTCTAGCTTCATCGCGGACAAAACTCCGAAGCTTCTGGAGCGAACCGCAATGGCTATCGCGTTCGATAGGCGCGGCACGCAAAGCATTATCACCCATCAAGGCGCGGGGCGCGGCTGTAGTGACGCGTTCGCCTATAGCCTGGGCAACGCGCTAGGCATGGGCCATAGGCCCGATGACGGCGGCACGTTCACCGATACCGCAAACTACATGTTCGACATCGCCGAATGCACCAATCTGTCTGTTGGCTATACCAATGAGCACCGCGCCAGCGAAGCACTAGACTGCGCGTATCTAGTCGAGCTGCGCGACCGCTTGCTGGAGCTGTCATGGCAAGACTTGATTGTGGAGCGCAAGCCGGGCGCCGTGGATGACTACGGGGACGGCGCGGCGTTCGGCTGCTGGGCAGGCGACGACCAGGAGATGCGCGACATTCCGGACATGTATCGGCTCGTTCGCGACAACCCGGCAGAGGTCGCGGACTTCCTGGAAGAATGGGGTTTCGGCACGTCCGAGATTGTCAACGCAATCCGCCTGCGCGGCGGCGTCACGCGCAACTGATCCACAAGCACCCACTAGCACCCAAAAGGAGCACACATGTCCAACAAACGGAAACGGCTGCTTGCCCTAGTCGCCGAGCGCGACAGGCTGGAGGCAGCGCTGGCGGTCGCACGCGCGCAGCACGAACCCGATAGCGTCCTGGAGATAACGCACGAGCTGATAGCGAAGCTTAACGACCAGATCACGGCCGCAATGGAGGACGACCGCGATGCCTGATCGGCACACATGGCAGCGCTGGATTGATTGGGCCTGCGGGCGCGGTTGGAAAGTGCAGTGGCGCGAGGACGTGGGCGGGTATGTCTACGTCACGCCACGGGCGCCAAGGAGACCTTGTGAGGACCTTGGGTGGTTCAGCGACCAGGAGTCCGCGTGGCGTGCTGCCGCGTGCGCCTGCTGGATCAGGGAAGGCAAGCCGGAGTCACCTGGATGACACACGTTCTTTCGTTCCTGCTGGGAACTGTCATTTGTGTGGGCCTTATAGGTGCCACATTCGTTATAGGGGCGTTGTTCATCGTAGGTTTATTCTGAATAGACGAAAGTCTATGAGGTAGCGTCGGGCAAAACAGGAGTTAACTGCGGAAATCCCGAACCCGTGGAAATACGGCTTCACGGCTTTGGGACTGGAAAGAGTGTCTGAAGGTATACATATGTTCGCCAGCGTCCGGGGGCGGCCCGGACCTAGTGACGCAACGCAGCGGTAAGGATCAAAAAGAATGCGACGCGCAATTGTTGTGCAGAGTGACTATCGGTTCATGTCGGCCCTGGTCGGCAAGGACACGGCAGAAGTGTTGAATGTCGGCGATGTTGTTCGCGTGACGAAAGACCTGGAGCTAGACCACTACGGTCGGGTGAAGGCGGGCGAGAAGGCGAAGATTGTTTTCACCGACAAGGCCAGCGGTGCTGTAGAGATAGAGTTTTTGCGTCCTCTGCCGAACCTGCACGAATGGCGTAACTGCCTGTTGCTGACGCCTTACGACAGCGACGACCTGATCCAGGGACTTGCGCTGGACAGCGCCGTGGAAGCGAAGGAGCGCAAGCGCTCTTGGCGTATGGTCACGCCGGACAAGCTGGTGCCTCACATGGTCGCGGCGGCGATCCTAGCGTTCATCCTGGGATGGGTATTGCCTGGGCCGTTCGACGCCAAGTACGCGCGGGCGAACCACATGAACATAACGATCGATGACCTAGCGACAGCCTGTAAAGGATAACATCCGACACAGATAGACAAAGGGAACTTATGACTGTAGTGTTGATTATAGTCCTATGGGCGGCGGCCGGTGTGGCCGTCTCCCTCGAATGTGGCGGGGCGGCGATGGGGTTTCTGATCGCCGCTCTGGTGACTGCAAGGTTGCTGGGCTGAGAGAAAAAATAACAGGAGAGCACTTTGTCTATTTTGAATGTTCTTAAAGGTCTTACTGACATCCCCGCCGCTGCGCCTTCTGCTATAGATGGCGCCGTGATCAGTGTTGAGCGTAGGGGATTGGAATTGGATAGAGAGTTCGAGGCCGCAGAGGACAAGGCCGCAACAGAGACGTTGTTGGCTGCGTTGGAGCCGTTTAGAGCCAAGAACCCAACAATGACGTTGCAGCAATTGGTGTCGTTTCTTCTCGTTGCAAAGGAGCAAGGGAAGACTGTCTCGTGGTATGCGCAGAAGGCCGGACTGGCGCAGGGTGTCATGACTCGGAACCTGTTCGACCTGGGTGAGTACAATCGTCGCAAGGAGCCGGGCCTGGGGCTTGTCGAGCAGCGCCCCGACCTCCAGGACCGCCGCGCGCATCTGACGTATCTCACGCACGCGGGCCGTGGTGTCGTCGGCGCCTACCGTCGAGCCCTGGAGGCTTTCACCACTCGCAAATGACCGTGTAGCGCTCACAGAGCGCCACACGTGTATCCAAAAGTAGAACACTTGGAACACTAAACCTGGAGGCCAGAATGGCACGCATCCCCACGTATCCCTACCGCGTCATCGTCACCCGCTCGAACGGCGGCAATGCCCAATACATCGAGACGCACAACTACACGAACCTGCCGGGTGCCTATGCCTACAGAGGCATCGCCCTGGGCAAGCAGAACACCAAGCGCGTCGAGGTCGTCATGGTGATTGACGAGAGCACGCCGAGCCACGCGGACTAAGGGGATGCACGTGGATCAGTTGGGCCTCGTTGTCGGAGGCATGGTGCTGGGCGGCATGGGCGCCGCTCTGTTCAAGGAAGATGGACCGCACGGCGCAGTGCTGATCGCGGCATCCATCCTGGTCGCAGCGCTGCTCTACGCAGCAACAGGAGCATGACATGAGTTCGATTGAGCGCCGCAACGGCAAGCTGACCGGCCGGTTCATCGGCGAGGTCGTCAAGAACGGAAAGACGATAGGCCCCAAGCGCGCCTTCAAGACCAAGGGCGAGGCTGACGGCTACGAGGCATACGTGAAGGCGAACGGCAGCGCGGACGGCTTCCAGGGCGCCGGAGACCGGCACACGGGCGTCACGTTCGCGGAGGTCGCCGAGCTGTGCAAGGCCGCTGGCGGGCCGCGCCGCGCGCGCTGGAAGGCCGGGCGGGACGGATCGGTGATGCAGCGTCTCGACTACGTGGTGTCCAAGCTGGGGCACCTGGACATCGCCGCCGTGACCACGCCGGAGCTAGACAAGCTGGTGGCGGGTCTCCAGCGGCGTCCGGGCGTCAAGGGTGGCAAGCTGTCGCCAGCGACGGTCAACCGCTACCTGACGGCGGCGAGCGCCGTGCTGACGTTCGCCAGCGGTCGCGGCTTCATCCAGGGCCGCCCGCTGATCCCGCTCCAGGAAGAGGACGGCGCCCGCGAAGAGACCATCAGCGACGACCTGGAGGCGGCGATCCTGCGCTGGCTGAACGACAAGGGACACCGCGCCAGCGCCATCTGCGTGTCGGTCCTGGTCGAGACCGGGATGCGCGCGGGCGAGCTGCAAGCGGTCGAGTCCGGCCAGATATTCACCGAGAAGCTGACGCACCAAACGGACGGCGAACCAACCGAGAACGGATGGATCAACCTGCACGCCTCCCAGGTGAAGACCAAAAAGGCCCGAAGGGTATGGATCAGGCCCGATCTGGCGCGGGAGTTCAAGGCTTTGGTAGCCTCTGGCGAGCGCACAAATGCATTCACTTTGGCACGCAACTTCAAAGCAGCGGTCGAAGCGTGTGGGGGCAGCGACGAGCTGGTAATCCACTCTCTGCGCCATACACGCGCAACGCGTCTCCTGGAGGCGGGCGTGGACCCGCAAGTTACCATGGAAATGATGGGGTGGACGAGCTTCAACACCATGAAGCGCTACCGGCACGTAAAACCCGCAATGCACGTAGAGGCTGCGAAAAAAGTCTCCCACCTACGTGGGGAGAACCCCGGAAACTGCGTTGTCGTTCCGTTTATTCCGAAGGTGGCGATATGAGCAGGCTGGACCCCTACGACGTGCTCGCGCAGCTATGGGGCGTCGAGCGCCAGGAGGCAAAATACCGTGCATATGCAGCAGCTTGGGGCCTGCCGGGCTCCGAGCAAGACCTCCGCGACATGCACGTGATGGACGATGTTTTGAAGCGAAGGATGGAGGCCACGTCGGGACTCGAACCCGAGTAAACGGTTTTGCAGACCGGCGCGTAACCACTCCGCCACGTGGCCCCAACGAGGGCGGAGCAATATAGGGGATCACGGGTTTAGGCAACCCCGACCGGGCAGCTACGCCTTCGCGCCGCCGAGATATTGGCCGAGAATCTCATCGGTCGCACCGGCCGCCACGATCCGCCCCTCCTCCAGCAGGATCGCGCGGTTGCAGGTGCTCTTGATCAGCTCGACGTCGTGCGAGGCGAGCACCAGAATGCCGGCGCGCACGACGATCTCGTCGAGCCGCTGCCGCGCCTTCTTGCGGAACTGCTGGTCGCCGACGCCGATCCATTCGTCGAGCAGCACGATCTCGCCCTCGACGGCGGTTGCGACCGCAAAGATCAGGCGCAGCATCATGCCGCTGGAATAGGTGCGCAGCGGCAAGTCGAGCCGTTCGCGAGCTCGGTGAATGCGGCGATCTCCGCGCGCCGGTCGTCGATCTCGGAGCGCCGCGCGCCGATCACGAGCCCGCGCCGCACGATGTTCTCGTAGCCGGTCGCTTCCTCGTCGAATCCGGCCGAGAGATCGAACAGCGGCTGGCAGCGGCCCAGCACGTCCACGCTGCCGGACGTCGGATGGTAGATGCCGGCGAGCACCCGCAGCAGCGTGGTCTTGCCGGCGCCATTGGCGCCGATGATGGCGACGCGGTCGCCGGCACGGATGTCGAGACTGACATCGTTCAACGCGGAGACGATGTGCGGGGTCGTCCGCCGCAGTGTCACCGCGTTGACGAACCGGCTGCGCAGCGAGCGGTCGCGGAACGACAACACCGGAAATCTCACCGAGACGTTGCGAAGCGCGATATGAGCTGCGGGGGTCATATCTCGCGCCTCACAGCCAATACGCCACGCGATGGCGGTATTTCGCGTAGCAGCCGAGGCCGATGACGGCCACGACGGTCGCATAGATGACCCCGAGCAGCCATTGCTCCGCATCGGTCGGCTGTGAGAGCAGTGGCCTGCGCACCAGATCGAGCAGCGTCGCGAACGGATTGGCGCGGATCAGCCAATAAAACGCGGTGCCGCGCACGGTGTCCTCGGTCCAGATGATCGGCGTCAGGAAGAACACGAATTGCAGGCCGCTGACGATCGCCGAGCCGATGTCACGAAACCGCGCGCAGAGCATGCCGAGCGCGACCGAGCCGCCCAGCAGCACGACGAGCAGGATCGCAAAGCCCGGCACCGCGAGCAGCATGCTCCCATGCAGCGGCCACGGCATTACCAGATAGAGCAGTACGACGATCACCAGATGATGCGCGAAGATGAGGACGTTGCGCGCCATCATTTGGAGAACATGCACGATCAGCGGCGCCGGCACCGCCTTGATCAAATGGTTTGATGCCACGAAGATGTTGGAACCTTCCTGGAGCGTCGTCGCGATCAGCGTCCAGACGATCAGGCCAATGGCAAAGGGCGGCAGAAAGCTCGCAATGTCCTGCTTGAACAGTGCCGCATAGACCGTGCCGACGCTGGCAATCGTCGCGGCGAGCGTCAGCGTGATCCAGAGCGGGCCGATCACGGTGCGCCGGTAGCGCAGCGAAATGTCCATCAGGGCGAGCGTGCCCCAACGATCGAACCGCGCCGCCTGGGCAAGGATCTCCTTGGCTGCAAGCTGAATGCGACGGTCCCTTCCGTTTCCGGCGTTCCGATGGTGCGACAGGATAGCAGATCGCGGCCTGTTGGCCGATGGTCTCTATCCGCCCGCCTCTCGCGGGACAATCGGCCGGACGGATGATCCGGACCGGAGTCAGGCTCGCTTGACCCGCCGGACACCGCGCCGGCGGTCCTTCACCGGCGGCTTCGGCGCCAATTCGGGCATCTCGGTCTGGACCTCGCGGTAGCGGGTTAACATCCGTTCAAAGCTGGCATTCAGCGTCTCGGCGATGTCCGGGCGCTTCTCCAGAACGGAGAGGATCGTCGCTGCCGCTTCGATGGTCGACAGGCCGTCCTTCCGAGGCTCCTTGCGCAGGCGGCCGTAACGCGATGGCGCGGCCGGGTTGAGGATGACGCGCTGGCATTTCAGCATCCAGGGGTTGCGCCACCACAGGGCCTTGGCCTGGCTCCAGGTGCCGTCGAGCAGCACCACACCTTCGAGCTTGCCGAGGCGCGCGCGCTGGTTGTCCGCGCCCTCGCCTTTGCGGTTGAGCGCCAGGATTTCGCCCTCGGCCTCGAGATCGGCGGCGTGCGCCGAGCCGAGATAGAGCACGGCCCAGTGCGAGGCGTTCTCGATCGGTTGCCCCAGCGCCTTGGACAGGCTCGGCCAGGACAAGCCGACCCGCAGCGTGGCACCGGCGAAATGCTTCGCAAGCAGCCGCGCGGTGCCGAGCGCCCTGTCCTGCTCCTGCGGATGCTGAAGGATCAGGAGCGAGAGCCGGTTCTTGATGGGCGTGACGCTGTCGCAGATGCACAGCGGCATCGGCTTCTGGCAGTGCGGGCATTCGGGGATTGGATCGGCCGGCGCAGCGGCGGTGGGGTTCGACATGGTCGCCGCTATACGCTTTGCGGGGCTGTTCAACAACCCGCCTATTCCGCCGGCGCAGGCACCGGGCGCGGCTCGCGGCGCCGGCGCAGGCGGTCGATCAGCAGGTAGATCACGGGCGTGGTGTAGAGCGTCAGGATCTGCGAGACGAACAGCCCGCCGATGATGGTGATGCCGAGCGGGCGGCGCAGTTCCGTGCCGGGCCCGGTCGCGACCACCAGCGGAATGCCGGCGAACAATGCAGCCATGGTCGTCATCAGGATCGGACGGAAGCGTGCCTGGCAGGCCTCGAAGATCGCCTCCGCCGAAGACAGGCCGCGCTGGCGCTCGGCATCGAGCGCGAAATCCACCATCATGATGCCGTTCTTCTTGACGATGCCGATCAACAGGATGATGCCGACGAAGGCGATCACCGTCAGCGGCGTGTTGGTGATCTGCAAGGCCAGCAGCGCGCCGAGGCCCGCCGAGGGCAGCGTCGAGATGATCGTGAGCGGATGGGCGAGACTCTCATAGAGCACGCCGAGCACGATATACATCGCCACCAGCGCGCCGAGGATCAGGAGCGGCTGGCGGCCGCTGGTCTTGGCGAAATCGCCGGCGTTGCCGTCAAAACTGCCGCGGATGCCTTCCGGCATGTGCAATTCCTCGACCGCGCGCTGGATGTTCTGCGTTGCGGCCTGGATCTGCACGTCCGGCAACAGGTTGAACGACACCGTGGTCGATGGGAACGATTGCGAATGATAGACCGCGAGGGCGGCGAGCCCGCGCGTCGCATGTACCACGGCCGACAGCGGCACCTGCGCGTCGCCCGCGCCGGCGACATAGATGCGATCGAGGTTGGACGGGTCGACCTGGAATTTCGGGTCCATCTCCAGAACGGTCATGTACTGGTTGCGTTGGGTGTAGATGATCCCGATCTGCCGCTGCGAGAACGCGTTGTTGAGCGCGTTGTCGATATCTTGGACGCGGACGCCGAGCGCCGAGGCCTTCTGGCGATCGATCGACAAGGTCAATTGAAGCCCGCCGGGATCGCGGTCGCTGGAGACGTCGGTGATGCCTTCGACGCTCTCCATGCGCTTGGCCACGATCGGCGCCCACTTCTGCAACAGGCCGAGGTCGGTGCTGGTCAGCGTGTACTGGTAGTCGGAATCGCTCTGTCGTCCGCCGGCGCGCACGTCCTGGGCGGCGAACATGAACAGGCGGATGCCGGGCACCGGGTATAACGCCCGCCTGAGACGGTCGATCACCACCTGGGTCGAGACGTGGTCGCGCTCCTCCGGCGGCTTCAGGCTGATGAACATGGTGCCGCGATTGGAGGTCGCGCCACCCGGCCCGCCGCCGCTGCCGACGGTGGAGCCGATGCCGGCCACGGCCGGATCCTGCATCACGATGTCGGCGAGCCGCTGCTGCAGGCTGAGCATGGACTGGAACGAGATGTCGGCCGAGGCGCGCGTCGCCCCGATGACGAAGCCGGAATCGTCGGTCGGGAAATAGCCCTTGGGGACCTTGATGTAGAGCACCACGGTGAGGCCGATGGTGGCAAAGAACACCAGCAGCGTTAGCAGCGGATACTCCAGCACCGTGCGCAGGGTGCGGGTGTAGAAGGCGACGATGCGCGTCAGCGAGCCCTCGATGACACGATCGAACAGTGTGGCGGATCCCGACGTGGTCTGCCTGATATAGTGGGCACAGATCATCGGCGTCACCGTGAGCGACACCAGGGTCGAGACCAGGATCGCGAAGGTCAGCGTCAGCGAGAACTCGCGCAAGAGACGGCCGACGATGCCGTCCATGAAGATCAGCGGCGTGAAGGCCGCGATCAGCGACAGGCTGATCGACACCACGGTGAAGCCGATCTGCCGGGCGCCGTCCAATGCCGCCTGAAGCGGCCGCATGCCCTGTTCGAGATTGCGGTACATGTTCTCGATCATGACGATGGCGTCGTCGACCACGAAGCCGACGGAGATCGCCAGCGCCATCAGCGACAGATTGTCGATCGAGAAGCCCGCGACCCACATGCCGGCGCAGGTCCCGGCCAGCGCCAGCGGCACGGAGATTCCGGCCGCGATCGTCGGCGTCAGCCGTCGCAGGAATACGAACACGACGACCATCACGAGAATGGCGGTCGCGAACAAGGTCCACTGCATGTCGAGCACGCTGGCGCGGATCGTACTGGTGCGATCGACCAAGGTGGAGACGTCGACGCCGGCCGGGATCCACTGCTTCAGCGCGGGGATCAGCTCCTTCACCCGGTCGACGGTCTCGATGACGTTGGCGTCGCCCTGCTTGGTGATCTGGATCAGCACCGCCGGCTGCTTGTTGAACCAAGCGATGGATCGGGCGTTACGGACGCCGTCCTCGATGTCGGCAACATCGGAGAGCCGGACGAAATTGCCGTTCGCGCTTTTGATGACGATGTCGCGGAACTCTTTCGCCGTCCGCATCTGCCTGTTGAGCGACAGCGTTTCGCTCTGGCGCTCGCCATTGAAGATGCCGACCGGACCGAGCGGATTGGCGTTGATAATCGCAGTTCGCACGTCGTCGGTGGCGATGCCGGCGTTCGACAGCGCGACGGGATTGAGCTGAATCCTGACCGCCGGCTGGTCGGCACCCGAGATCGTCACATTGCCCACCCCCGGCACCTGCGAGATGCGCTGCGCCAGCACGGTATCGGCGACGTCGTAGACCGCGCTGGCGGACAGCGTCTTCGAGGTCAGCGCCAGCACGAACACGGGGGCGCCTGCGGTATTGGCCTTGCGGAAGCGCGGCAGCGTCGGCAGATCGCTGGGTAGGTCGACCAGCGCGGCGTTGATCGCCGCCTGCACGTCGCGCGCGGCCTTGTCGATGTTGCGGCCGATGTCGAACTGGAGCTGGATGCTGGTCGTGCCGAGCGAAGAGGTCGAGGTGATCTGGTTGATGCCCGCGATCTCGCCGAGCCGCCGCTCCAGCGGCGAAGCAACCGTCGCGGCCATCACGGACGGATCGGCGCCGGGACGGCTGGCGGAAACGAAGATGGCGGGGAAATCGATGTTCGGAACCGAGGCGACGGGGAGGAACTCGTAAGCCACGATACCCAGCAGGAACAACCCGATCGACAGCAGCGTGGTCGCGACCGGGCGGCGGATGAAGGGCTCCGAGATCGATGCCATCACTGCATCCCCTCGGTCGCGCCCGCGACGGGCGGCCCGCCGGGTTCGACCGGCGGCAGCGCCTGCTCAAGGCGGCGGTTGATGCGGTCGAGGGCGAGGTAGATCACCGGCGTGGTGTAGAGCGTGAGCAATTGGCTGAGCAGCAGGCCGCCGATGATGGAGATGCCGAGCGGAAAGCGCAGCTCGGCGCCGGTGCCGCTCTCGATCGCCAGCGGCAGCGCGCCGAACAGCGCGGCCAGCGTCGTCATCATGATCGGACGGAAGCGCAGCAGACAAGCCTGCACGATCGCCTCGTTGGGCGACATCCCCTGCCTGCGCTCGGCCTCGAGCGCGAAGTCGATCATCATGATCGCGTTCTTCTTGACGATGCCCATCAACAGGATGATGCCGATCAGCCCGATCACGGAGAGATCCTGCCCGCACAGCATCAGCGCCAGGATCGCGCCGACGCCGGCCGACGGCAGCGTCGAGAGGATCGTGATCGGATGGATGTAGCTCTCGTAGAGCACGCCGAGCACGATATAGATCGTGATCACCGCGGCCAGCAGCAGCCAGGGCTGGCCGGCGAGTGCCTTGGCGAATTCGGCGGCGTCGCCGGCATAGACGCCGACGATGCTGTTGGGCATCTCAATCCGGGTCTCGATGGTCTTCACGGCCTCGACGGCATCGCCGAGCGCAGCGCCCGGGGCGAGGTTGAAGCTGAGCGAGATCGACGGGAACTGGGCCTGGTGCGAAATCGCGAGCGGCGCGGTGGTGCGGGTCAGCGTCGCCACGGCGGAGAGCGGCACCTGTGCGTTGGGCGCGCCGGCGGTCGCGCTCGCCCCGCCCGGCAGATAGAGCTTCGACAGGATCGAGGGATCGCGCTGGTACATCGGCAGCGCTTCCAGCACCACGCGATACTGGTTGGCCTGGCCGTAGATGGTCGAGATCTGGCGCTGCGCGAACGCGTCGTTGAGCGTGTCGGTGATGCCCTGGAGGCTGACGCCGAGCTGGCCGGCGCGGGTGCGGTCGACCGTGAGCTGCGCCCGCAGACCGCCTTCCTGCGCCTCCGAGGAGACGTCGCGGAACAGCGGATCGCGCCGCATCTCGGCAACCAGCTTGCGCGCCCATTCCGACACCAGCGCGGCGTCGGTGCCGGTCAGCGTGTACTGGTATTGCGAGCGGCTCGACTGGGTCGATATCTGCACATCCTGCACCGGCTGGAAGTAGACGGTCATGCCGGGGATGGCTGCCACCCGCTCCTTCAGCCGCGTGATGACGACGCTGACATCGTCGCGCCGCTCGCCGCGGGGTTTCAGCGTCATGACCAGACGGCCGACATTGGTGGTCGGATTGACCGAGCCTGCCCCGATCACCGAGACCACGCCTGTTACATCGGGGTCGGCCTTGATGGCGTCGGCCGCGTCGGCCTGCCGCTTCTGCATCTCCGCGAACGACACGTCGGGACCCGCTTCCGTCACCGCCGTGATCGAGGCAGTGTCCTGCAGCGGCAGGAAGCCCTTTGGCGCGACGACATAGAGCGCCAGGGTCGCAATCAGTGTGGCGAAGGTCACGACCAGCGTCGCGCGCTGGCGCTCCAACACCCAGAGCAGCGTGCGGTGATAGAACCCCACGGTGCGGTCGATGAAGCGGCTGACCGCGGCAAGACCCGGCACTGCCAGCTCTTCATGGGCGTGCTTCAGCAGACGCGAGCACATCATCGGCGTCAGCGTCAGCGAGACCACGGCCGAGGTCACGACCGCGATCGTCAGCGTCAGCGCGAATTCGCGGAACATGCGGCCGACCAGGCCCGACATGAACAACAGCGGGATGAACACCGCAATCAGCGACACCGTCAGCGAGATCACGGTGAAGCCGATCTCGCTGGCGCCCTTCAGCGAAGCCTCCATCGCGCTATCGCCGTTTTCCATGTGGCGGACGATGTTCTCGATCATCACGATGGCGTCGTCGACGACAAAGCCGGTGCCGATGGTGAGCGCCATCAGCGACAGATTGTCGAGGCTGAAGCCGGCGAAATACATGATGCCGAAGCTGGTGATCAGCGAGAGTGGTAGCGCCACCCCGGCGATCAGCGTGGCCCTGAGCGAGCGCAGGAACAGCAGCACCACCAGCGTCACCAGCACCACGCTGAGGATCAGCGTGAACTGCACGTCGCGGACCGAGGCACGGATGGTGACGGTACGGTCGGAGACGATGGTGAGATTCACGCCGGCCGGAATAGCGCGCTGGACCTTTGGGATTTCCGCCCGGATCTGGCTGACGACGTCGATCACATTGGCGCCGGGCTGCCGCTGAATGTCGATGATGACCGCGGGCGAGCCTTGATACCAGCCGCCGGTGCGGTCGTTCTCGAGGCCATCGACGATCTGGGCGACGTCGGCAATCGTGACCGGCGAGCCGTTGCGGTAGGCGATGATGACAGGCTTGTAGGCGTCGGCGGCGGCGATCTGGTCATTGGCGGCGATGATGTAGGATTGCTGCGCGCCGTCGAGCGAGCCTTTCGGCCCCGAGACGTTGGCATTGGCAATCGCGGTGCGCAGGTCTTCCATGGCGATGCCATAGGCGGCGAGCCGCGCGAGATCCGCCTGGATGCGGACGGCCGGCTTCAGTCCGCCGAGCACAGAGACGCGTCCAACGCCGGAAATCTGGCTCAGCCGCTGCGCCAGAAGCGTGTCGGCAATGTCGCTCATCGCCCGTAGCGAGATGGTGTCGGAGCGCAGCGCCAATGTCATCACCGGCGCATCGGCCGGGTTCACCTTGGCGTAGGTCGGCGGATAAGGCAGCGTCTTGGGCAGCACGCCGGCCGCGGCGTTGATCGCGGCCTGGACGTCCTGGGTCGCGCCGTCGATGTCGCGGTTGAGATCGAACTGGAGCGAGATCTGGCTGACGCCGAACGAGCTCGTCGAGTTCATCGCCGACAGCGACGGGATCTGGCCGAGTTGCCGCTCCAGCGGCGCGGTGATCAGCGAGGCGATCACGTCGGGGCTCGCGCCGGGCAATTGCGTCGTCACCTGCACGGTCGGGAAATCGACCTGCGGCAGCGCAGACACCGGCAGCGCGAAATAGCCGAGCAGCCCGCCGATCAGAAGCGCGATGCCGAGCAACGAGGTCGCGATCGGCCGTCGGATGAAGGGTTCGGAGACGCCCATGGGATGCGCCTGCCGCTCAGGCGGCTGTCGTCGGGATCATGGCTGCTTGGCTCCACTTCCCGATGCACCCGGCCCTGGTGCCGGTCCGGTCTGGCCCTTCTGGTCGCCCTCGCTGCTCTTGCGCTTGGCGCGGAACTCGCCGTCCTTATCTTGTCCGTCCCTCTGGCCGTCTTTGGCGCCGTCCTTCTTCTGACCATCCGGTCCGCGCGAGCGCTTGCGTGGCGCGAGATCGGCCGACGGCGTCTGGTCGTCGCGGCCGATGACCACCTTGGAGCCATCGGACAGATTGGCAAAGCCTGTGGTGACGACCTTGTCTGTCGCCGACAGGCCGCTGGCGATGACGGCGTCATGCTCGTTCTGCTGCGTCACCGTCACCGGCTTGGCCGCAACCAAATTGTCCTCGCCGATGACATAGCTGAACGTGCCGATCGGTCCGCGCTGCACGGCCGAGGTCGGCACCACCAGTGCCTGCGTCAAGGTCTCGACCTTGAGGCGGACATTGACGAACTGGCCGGGCCAGAGCTGGTAATTGGCGTTCGGGAATTCGGCCTTGAGCCTGAGCGTGCCGGTGGTCTGGTCGACCTGGTTGTCGATGCCGGTGAGCTTGCCGGTGTCGATCACGGTGAGGCCGTCATTGCCGAACACGTCGACGGCGAGCGCGCCCTTCGACGCGGCGGCGTTGACCCGCATGATCTGCTGCTGGGGCAGGCTGAACCACACCGCGATCGGCTGCAATTGCGTGATCACCACGAGGCCGGTGGTGTCGGAGGCGTGGATGATGTTGCCCTGGTCGACCTGGCGCAGGCCGGCGCGGCCCGAGATCGGCGCCACGATCTTGGTGTAGCTCAGCGTCGCCGCCGCATTGTCGATCGCCGCCTGGTCAGCCTTGACCAGCGCCTCGGTCTGCGCGACCAGCGCGCGTTGGGTGTCGGCCTGCTGCTTGGATCCGGCGTTGGACGCGGCGAGCTGCTCGTAGCGCGTGAGGTCGATGCGCTGGTTGGCGAGCTGGGCCTGGTCCTGCGCCTTCTTGGCGACAGCCTGATCGTACGTCGCCTGGTAGAGCGCCGGGTCGATCTCGCCGACCACGTCGCCTTTCTTGACGTCCTGTCCCTCGGTGAAATTGACCGCGATCAGCTTGCCGTCGACTTGAGAGCGGACGGTCACGGTGTTGAGTGCGCGGATCGCGCCGACGCCGTCGAGATAGACGGGAACGTCCTGGATGCGGGGCGTCGCCGCCAGCACCGGTACCGGCAGATCCGGCCGTTGATTGCGGCCGTTCGCCTGCTGCGGCTGCTGATGCCAGGTGGTCCAGCCGTAGTAGCCGAGCCCGCCGAGGATCGCCAGCGTGATCAGGGTCATGACGAAGCCGCGCCCGCGCGACTTCTTCGCCGTTCCCTCCTTCGCGCCCTGCTTCGTATCCGGCTTAAAGAGCATTGACCGGTTTCTCCATCCTCGGCTCCCAGCCGCCGCCGAGCGCCTGATACAGGCTGACGATAGCAAGAAGGCGGGCAAGTTGCGCCTGCGACAGCGCGTCTTCCGCCTGGAACAGGGTCAGTTGGGTGTTGAGCACGGTGACGATGTCGGCGGTGCCGGCGCGCAATTGCTGCTCGGAGAGATCGAAGGCGCGGCGGGAGGCGTTGAGGACGTCACGCTGCAATTGCAGCCTGATCGTGGTCTGCTTGATCGAGAACAGCGCATTGTCGACATCGGCAAAAGACTGGATGATGGTCTTGCGGTAGGTCTGGAGCAGTTCGTCCTGCCGCGCCTTGGCAAACTCGAAATTGCCGAGGATCTTGCCGCCGTCGAAGATCGGCTGCGTCGCGCTGCCGACGAGCTGGAAGAACGCCGCATGCGGCTGGAATAGCGAGACCAGGGCCGAGCTCTGATAGCCGCCATTGCCGGTGAGCTGGATGGTCGGAAAGAACTGCGCGCGGGCATTGCCGACGTTCGCAGTGGCAGAAGCAAGTTGCGCCTCCTGCCGGCGAATGTCGGGCCGCTGCGTCAGGAGCTCGGACGGCAGGCCGGGCGTCACGCGGGGTATAGCGATCCGGTTCAGCGAGCCGCCGAGCACGCGCACGCTCTCCGGCGGCCGCGACACCAGGACTGCAAGCGCATTGACGTTTTGGTCGAGCGTCTGGCGCAGCGGCGGCACCAGGGCCTTCTGGTTTGCGAGCACGCTCTCCTGCTGCGCGACGTCGAGATCGGTGCCCGTGCCAGCCTTACGCCGTTCTTTGACGGCATCGAGGATGCGTTGCGCGCTCGCGATGTTGCGCTGTGAGGTCCGGATGCGATCCTGCGAGGCCAGCACCTGGAAATAGGCGTTAGCCACACCCGCAAGCGTCGTCAGCGCAACGACGTCGCGATCGAAACGGTTGGCATGCGCCGTTTCTTCCGCGATCTGGAGTGCGTCCCGATTCTGACCCCAGAAATCGAGCTGGTAGCTCGCGCTCAGCGAAGCCTGGTAGTTGACGACCTCACGGCCGCCATTGGTGAGCCCCGAGGCGGAGGAGCCGGAGGTGCGCGAATAGGCCTCCTGCCCGGTGCCGGAAAGGCTCGGCAGCAGCGCCGCACCCGCTTGCCGCGCCTGCGCGTCGGCCTCGACGATGCGCGAAACGGCGGCGGCAATGTCGAGGTTGACGGTCTGCGCCTCTTCCATCAGCTGTGTCAGCTCCGCCGAGCGGAAGCTGCGCCACCAATCCAGAGACGGCGGCGCATCGCCCTTGCCGGCGTATTTGTACTGCGTGGGAACGTCGAGCGCGGGATCGGGAAGATCCTGCGTGAGCACGCAAGCGCCCGAGCCGGCGGCGAGGCAAGCGACCGCAAGCCAGCGCGCCGCACGTCGTGTCCGGGACGCGGAACCTAGAGACCGCCGCACCGCGATCGCAGGATCATCTTGTGTCAAATCCACCCCCCGCCGGGCAGATCGAGCCGCCGCCGCGAAGCCGGATTAACCGATTCGCGGCTGGACAGTCGGCGGGCGTTGGATAACTCGTTCACAGCGATGATGCTTTCTGCGGAACCGGACACCCATACTAGCCGGGTGCGGAACAGCGGGACAGTCCCGCAGGTGCGAAATGACCGCCAAAGCGCACCGCCATCAACACGAAGAAAGCACGAAATAGTGCTGTGTTGCAGCGCTTTTTCGCATTCCTATGCGGCCGTGGAGCCTGCTCAAGCTTACCAAGATTTCATGTGATAATGCCGCCACACCGACGCCAGTCCCTTCAATCCGCCTGCACCGCTCGCGATGCGGCTTCAGTCCGGTCTCGAAACCGAGGTGGGCCACTCTCGCGAGGCCGTCCATTGTCGAAACGAATGGGCATTCGTCGTGCAGAGATTTGACCGCCTCCCGCGTACCAGCCGCACTCTTCGAGGGCGATGTCTCAGATCCAATGGCGAAGGTGCGCTGGCGACGACCCTTATCTTCCATGTTTTGGCAGGGACCGGCCAGATCCTCCTACCGATATCCCGCAGCGTAGCACAGCAGCAGCATCGGCGATCTCTCCTCCCAAAAATTCACTGCTTCCGGGCACTTCCGCCGGTTTCGCCGCAGCGCAAAAGCCTTCCCCTTTGACCGCCCAAGCACTAGGTTCTGGCCAACCTGATCAACCCTTTGCCAGTGATTTCCCCTGACATGACCATCAAAAATGACGTTGTCGAAGCCATCGGCAACACCCCGCTGATCAAGCTCAAGCGCGCTTCCGAACTGACCGGCTGCACCATTCTGGGCAAGGCCGAGTTCATGAATCCCGGCCAGTCGGTGAAGGATCGCGCCGGCAAATGGATGATCCTGGAGGCCGAGAAGCGCGGCGAGCTCAAGCCCGGCGGTCTCGTCGTGGAATCGACCGCCGGCAATACCGGCATCGGCCTTGCGGTCGTGGCGAGCGCGCGCGGCTACCGCACGCTGATCGTGATCCCGGAAACGCAGAGCCAGGAGAAGAAGGATTTTCTGAAGCTGTGCGGCGCCGAGCTGCTGGAATCACCGGCACTGCCCTATTCCAATCCGAACAGCTACCAGCATGTCGGCCGCCGTCTTGCCGACGAGCTGCGTAAGACGGAGCCGAACGGCGTGCTGTTCGCCGACCAGTGGAACAACCTCGACAATGCGAAGGCGCATTACGAGTCCACAGGTCCTGAGATCTGGGAGCAGACCGGCGGCAAGGTCGACGGTTTCGTCTGCTCCGTCGGCAGCGGCGGCACGCTGGCCGGCACCAGCCGCTTCCTGAAAGAGAAGAGCAAGGACGTCAGGATCGCCTGCGCCGACCCGCACGGCGCCGGCATGTATGAATATTTCAGAACGGGCGACGCCAAGGCGACGCCGGGCGGCTCGATCACCGAGGGCATCGGCCTCAACCGGGCGACCGCAATCGTCGAGAGCGCAAAGGTCGACGACGCCTATCTCATTCCCGATGCCGAAGCGGTGACGGTGATCTACGAACTCCTCCAGCACGAAGGCCTGTGCCTCGGCGGCTCGACCGGCATCAACATCGCCGGCGCCATCCGCCTCGCAAAGCAGCTCGGACCGGGCAAGACGATCGTCACCGTGCTCTGCGATTCCGGCAGCCGTTACCAGTCAAAGCTGTTCAACGCCGACTTCATGCGCGCCAAGAACCTGCCGGTGCCGGAATGGCTGGAGAAGCGCAGCAACATCAAGCTGCCGTTCGTCTAGAACGTTCCGGAAGCCGGCCGTCTAACTCCAGGTCGGCCGCGACGATCCCTGCGACACCCGCGTGAGGCGCTCGTTCGATAGCGAGGGCTTGATCGCGCGCGTGCGCGGCGGGAGGGGAGCGCCGTAGGAGCCTTCGCTGTCGCCGCTCGGCCAGAACACGAGCGCGAGCATCAGCGCGAGGTTGACGAGCGCGCCGACCGCCGTTGCCTGATGCTCCTGCCCGATCGCCCAGGCCGGAAACCGGCCCGCGACGACATGGTCGACGATCACCAGCGCGAACCAGGCAGGCACCACGCAGACCGGATCCCAGCCGATGTCGCGGATGCGCATCGATTGCAACGTGAAGGTGACAACTCCGAAGAAGACGATCGCAGCGATCATCGCCGAGCTGCTGGTGAGATCTTCAGGCCGGATCGCGCCGGGCGAGGTGTTGCGCAGCACGGCCATTGCGATTGCAAAGCAGATCGCCGTCATCACGATCGCAAGCGCGACCGTGGCGAGGAAGAAATGCAATCGCCCGAGCCGGGCGTTCAAGCCGAAGACGAAACCGAGCATTGGCGTACCCTTTTAGCGCCATATGCCCAGAAATGGCTTTCGGAGCCATGAACCGGCACTATCGCGCGCCGGCGCATGGTTTCCGGACGACTAAGCTGGCCAGCGCAATTCGAGACTTCGCCCCACCCGAGAGGGTCAGGCGCCCTCGCCGCCTTCGGCAGCCGCGGCACAATAGTCGCGCCAGAACTGGCGATAGCCCGCCTCGACCCTGGCCGTGTAGATTTCGACATTGCCGGCGGGGGAGGCTGCGATCCGAGCCGGCAACTCGCTACGCAACTTCGCCAGGTGCGCCGGCTGCGCCGCATATTTGCAGGCGATCGCGGCATAGCCCTCGTCATCCTCGGCGACCCAGTCGTCGAGACCGACAGCAGCCACGATCGAACCGCCGGCACGCGACGAGGCGCCGTTGCCGAGCTTGGCCACGACCGGAACGCCCGCATAGAGCGATTCCCAGGTGCTGACGCCGCCGTTTTGCGGGAACGTGTCGAGCGATATGTCGACGTTTGCAAACGCCCGCAGGTGCTCGTGGCGCGGCGTCGAGCCCAGGCAGATGACATTCTCCTCGGCAACGCCCTGCGCCACGAACCGCGCGATCAGACTATCGCGCAGCATGGGATCGTCGAGCAGCGTATGCTTGATGACGATCTTCGAACCGGTCACCTCGCGCATCACGTTCGACCACACCCGGATGGCCTCGTCCGAGATCTTGTAGATGCGGTTGAACACGCCGAAGGTGACATGGCCGTTGCGGAGCATGGGCGGCTCCGATGCAGGTACATCCAAAATGGGATCGATCGTGATCAGGCACGGCAGGTCGTAGACCTTTTCAGCCAGCAGATGGCGCGCCGATTGCGGAATGAAGATGGGATCCGCGAGCACGTAGTCCATGGTCTGCAGGCCCGTGCCCGTAGCGTGTCCGAAACCCGAGACCTGGATCGGGGCCGGCTTGCGGGCGAAGACGTGGAGCCTGTTGCCGGTGGTGTGCCCGGACACGTCGATCAGGATATCGACCTTGTCCGCCTGGATGCGATCGGCGAGTTCGTCGTCCGAAAGCTGCCAGGCGTCGACCCAGACGTCCGCCGAGGACCTGAATGCGGCGGTCATCTCATCTCTTACCGGCGAGCACGAATAGCAGACGATCTCGAACCTGGCGTGATCATGATGGCGCAGCACCGGTAACAGAGCGAACGCTGCCGAGTGATGCCAAAACTCGGCAGCAACATAGCCAACCACGATCCGCCTGTCGGGATCGAGCTGCCGCGGGGCAAGAGTCCTTCGCGGCAATCTCGAGCCGATCGCGTCCCACCACTGTTTTCGCGCAGCCTGCTGGACCGCAAAATCCGCGTCGGGGAGATAGCCAGCAAGAATATCTTGCGCCCGATCAAGTCCGCATAGTCAGGCGCGATTGCCAGCCCTGCATCGAGATGTTCGAGCGCCGTCGCGATGTCTCCCTGGCTCGCATAGCAGGAAGCCAGGAGCGCAATTCCGATGTCGGACCGCGGATGTTCCTCGAGCAACTTCTTGACGACCGCAATCGCCCCGGCCGTATTGCCCTTGAGAATGTTGACTTGCGCCTTCCCCTGCAAGGCCACTTCGAGCCTCGGTGAAAGCGCCAGCGCCGCATCGAAATCCGCGAGCGCCTGCTCCAGCCGCAACAGATCGAGATTGAGCCGTCCGCGCTGCGCCAGAATCTTCGGCGAATCCGGCTTGATCGCGAGCCCTGCCGCGATCGCCGCGGCCGCCTCTTCGTAGTGCCGGAGCTCGATGCACACCATGCCCTTGCCCGCGATCGCTTCCGCATGACGCGGTTGAAACGCGAGGGCGCGATCGAAACTCTCCTTGGCGCGCTGGAACTGCCCTTCGATCAGCTCCGCCATGCCACGATTGCAGAATGCATCGGCATAGTCCGGCTTCAGCCTGATAGCGCGTTCGTGCAGCTCGATAGCCTACTCGGCGAAGCCCATGTGCAGCAGCGTATTGCCGAGATTGGTCAAGGCGATCGGAGAATTCGGCTTCAGCGCAATGGCTTTCTCCTGGCATGCGCGAGCGTCCTGAAACTTCTGGAGGGTGAAATACACTGCCCCGAGATTGCCATGGGCATCGGGCGAACGTGGATCGAGCACGGTCGCGCGCTCGAGCAATTGTTGCGCCTCATCGAGGCGCCCGCCATCATACGCGCGCAGGCCAAGCAGGTGCGCGGCGTCGAAATGATCCGGAACCTCCGTCAGAATCCGCCGGCAGAGTGTCTCGACCTCTGCGTATCTGCCCTGCCCGAGTGCCTGAACCGCGGCGGACATGAGCGCGTCCGCCTGCTTCCTCAATTTCTTTTGCAATCGCGCGTTCTGGAATGCGCGCGCGCCGGCGCTGCTCTGCAAAGTCTCTCTCCGGAGTATGGCCCGAAAAGAGGCTGGCCGATTCGCATGGTGCCAAGCTGGCGGATCGGTTAGACCAGCGACGCCACCGGATTGCAGGTGCTCAGCGCAGGATCTGGCTCAGGAACAGTTTTGTGCGGGCGTGCTGCGGGGCCGCGAAGAACTCGTTGGGCGTGTTGGCTTCGATGATCTGGCCCGCGTCCATGAACACCACGCGGTTGGCGACCTCGCGGGCAAAGCCCATCTCGTGGGTGACGACCAGCATGGTCATGCCCTCCTCGGCAAGGTCGACCATGGTGTCCAGCACCTCCTTGACCATTTCGGGGTCGAGCGCCGAGGTCGGCTCGTCGAACAGCATCACCTTCGGGTTCATCGTCAGCGCGCGGGCAATCGCAACGCGCTGCTGCTGACCACCGGACATCTGCCCCGGAAACTTGTTGGCCTGGTGCGGGATCTTGACCCGCTCCAGAAACTTCATCGCCGCCGCTTCGGCATCCTTCTTGGGGATGTTGCGCACCCAGATCGGCGCCAGCGTGCAATTGTCCAGCACGGACAGGTGAGGAAACAGGTTGAAGCTCTGGAACACCATGCCGACTTCGCGCCGCACCGCATCGACATGCTTCAGGTTCGGCCCGAGCTCGATGCCGTCAACGACGATCTCGCCTTCCTGAAACTCCTCGAGCGCGTTGATGCAGCGGATCAGCGTCGACTTGCCCGAGCCGGAGGGGCCGCAGATCACGATGCGCTCGCCCTTCTCGACCGCAAGGTCGATGTCGCGCAGCACGTGAAATTCGCCGTACCATTTGTTCAAGCCGGAAATTTTGACGATGGGGTCGGACATGGTGACCTCGATCAGTTGCGGCGGTGAGCGTTGAGGCGGTGCTCGACGAAGAGCGAGTAGCGTGACATTCCAAAGCAGAAGATGAAGTAGATGATCCCGGCGAAGGCGAACCCGGTGAACGCGGTCGACGGCGACGACCATTTCGGATCCGAGAACGACGCCCGCAGCGAGCCCAGCAGATCGAACAGCGCCACGATCGAGACCAGCGACGTGTCCTTGAACAGGGAGATGAAGCTGTTGACGAGGTTCGGAATGACGTGGCGCAGCGCCTGCGGCAGCACGATCAGCGAGGTCGTCTTCCACCAGGACAGCCCCAATGCCGCGGCCGCCTCGCCCTGCCCGCGCGGGATAGCAGCCAGCCCGCCACGGACGTTCTCAGCCTGATAGGCGCCCGTGAACAGCGAAATTCCAATCAGCGCACGCACCAACCCGTCGACTGTGAAATTGCCCGGCAGAAACAGCGGCAGCATGTAGGTGGCGAAGAACAGCACGGTGATCAGCGGCACGCCGCGCCAGAACTCGATGAAGGCGATCGAGAAGATCCGGATCAGCGGAATGGTCGAGCGGCGGCCAAGCGCCAGCGCAATGCCGATCGGCAGCGAGGTGACGATGCCCGTGACGGAGACCACCAGCGTCACCAGAAGTCCGCCCCACAGGTTCGTCTGCACGATCGGCAGTCCGCCGTGATCGAGCCCCATCAGCTTGATCACGATTGCGATGGCGGCGAAGGTGACGACGCTGGACGTCAGGGCCCGCCCCCCCGTGCGGAGGCCGCCGCCGAGAACGAAGGCGATCAGCGAGACGATCGCGGCGGTGATGGCGAAATCGGCCCAGACCGACTGGCCCGTCCCCTGCAGCTGGTCACGCAGCCAGGTCAGCGGAAAGATCAGCCAGTAGATCGCGGTCCCCACGAGCACGATGACATTGCCGACGACCCACAACAGCGGTGCGGCAGAGGATGTCTTGCCGAGACCGAGCAGAGCCTTGCCGGCGCCGATGATGCTGTCGTCGAACAGTTGCAGCAGGTCAGCGGTCCAGCTCAGGCCAAATCCCTTGATGCCGCCGCCATGCAGCAGAAAGAATGCGACCACTGGAAACGCAAAGAAGAACAGGCCTGCGTTCAATCCTTTCGACGGCAGTCGTGGAATGAGCAACGGCACCAACAGGACCACCGACAGGACGAGCGTGAGGTTGACCCGCCAGCGTTCGGCTTCGGGGTAGAAGCCGTAGATCAGTTGCGGCAGCTTGGCCTGGATGTAGGGCCAGCAGGCGCCGACCGTAAAGCCGGCGTTCTCGGCGAGGCAGGCCGTGCGATCCTTACCGGTCCAGACTGCATCGACCATCAGGAATCTGACGGAAGGAATGATGGTGAACCATAGCAGCAAGGCGCCGACGATCGTGAGCAGGATGTTGGTCGGCGAGTTGAACAGGCGCGTCCGCACCAGGCCGACGAAGCCCGTGGTCTTCACCGGCGCGGGACGCTCGTCGAGAAGATCCTGGCGGACGAAGCTGGACGAGGTGATATCGCTCATGCGCCGAGACTCCGGCTGATGCGCCAACCGTAGACGCTCATGACGGCGCTGGTGATCAGCGAGATCAGGAGATAGACGCCCATCGTCATAGCGATGATCTCGATGGCCTGCCCGGTCTGGCTCAGCGACGTGCCAGCGAACACGGAGACAAGGTCAGGATAGCCGATCGCGACGGCCAGCGACGAATTCTTGGTGAGATTGAGGTACTGGTTGGTCAGCGGCGGAACGATGACGCGCATCGCCTGCGGCACGACCACCAGGCGGAGCGTAGTACCGCGGCTCAGGCCCAGCGACGATCCCGCCTCCATCTGCCCGCTGTGGACGGAGAGGATGCCCGCGCGCACGATCTCGGCGATGAAGGCAGCCGTATAGGTCGACAAGGCCAATGTGAGCGCCACGAACTCCGGGATGATCCGCGAGCCGCCGGCGAAATTGAAGCCCTTGAGCTGCGGCAGCTCGAAGCTGAAGGGCAGACCCGCTACCAGAATGGTGACGAGCGGCAGTCCGAACAGCAGGCCCAGCACATAGGGCCAGATCCGGATCATCTGCCCCCGCTGGAACAGCGCCCGGCGCGCGTGGATGCGCAGCACCACCGAAGCCACGATGCCGAGCGCCAGCACCACAAGAAACGCCTCGAAGCCGCTCTCGCCGATCGGCCGGGGAATGACGAGACCGCGATTGCTGACGAAAGCGATGCCGAGCAGCGAAATGCTCTGTCGTGGATTAGGCAAGGCAGCAAGCACCGCCAGGTACCAGAACAGGATCTGGAACAGCACCGGCAGGTTGCGGATGATCTCGACATAGATTTCGCCAATGCGCGCGAGCAACCAGTTGGGTGACAGCCGGCACAGCGCGACAATGAAGCCGATCACGGTGGCAAACACGATGCCCACCACCGAGACCACGAGCGTATTGAGGAGCCCGACCAGGAACACGCGCAGGAACGTGTCCGAGCCGGTATACGAGATCAGCGTCTGATTGACGTCGAAACCGGCGTTGTTCGCGAGGAAGCCGAAGCCGGCCGCAATGTGCTGGTTCTCGAGGTTGGCGCGGGCGTTGGAGACGATTTCATAGGCAATCCAGCCCAGGACCGCAGCGAAGGCAAACTGGACGGCGATGCCGTTCCAGCCTGTCTTGCCCCCCAGGACGCGCCTGATCTTCAGCGCGATCTGGGGCGGGGGTTTGCGGGCCTCGATGCTCATCGCCGCGAGCGCGGGTCAGGCGGGGTCAGCGGATCGGCGGCGCGTATTGGAGACCGCCCTTATTCCAGAGATTGTTGAGTCCCCGATTGATACCAAGCGGCGAGCCTGCGCCGACGTTGCGGTCGAACACTTCGCCGTAATTGCCGACGGCTTTCACGATGCGCACCACCCAATCCTTGCTCAGGCCGAGCTGTTCACCGAAATTGCCGTCGGTGCCGAGGACGCGCTTCAGCTCCGGATTTTCCTGCTTCGCCTTCTCGTCGACGTTCTTCGCGGTCACGCCGAGCTCTTCGGCGGTGATCATGGCAAACAGCGTCCATTTCACGATGTCGAACCACTGGTCGTCGCCGTGGCGCACCATCGGTCCGAGCGGCTCCTTCGAGATGATTTCCGGGAGCACCATGTGATCGCCGGGATTGGCAAGCTTCAGGCGGTTGGCGTAAAGGCCCGACTGGTCGGTGGTGAAGACGTCGCAGCGCCCGGCCTCGTAGGCCTTGACCGTTTCGTCGTTGGTGCCGAACGCGATCACCTCGTACTTCATGTTGTTGGCCTTGAAGTAGTCGGCGAGATTCTGCTCCGTGGTGGTGCCGGTCTGGACGCAGACCGAGGCGCTGTTGAGCTCGAGCGCCGAGTTCACCTTGAGCGACTTCTTCACCATGAAGCCCTGCCCGTCATAATAGGTCACGCCGGTGAAGTTTGCGCCGAGCGAGGTGTCGCGCGAGATGGTCCAGGTGGTGTTGCGCGACAGCACGTCGACTTCGCCGGATTGCAGCGCCGTGAAGCGGTCCTTGGCGGAGAGCGGCACGTACTTGACCTTGGTCGGATCGTTGAAGATCGCCCCGGCGATCGCGCGGCAGACGTCGACATCAAGCCCGGTCCAGTTGCCCTTGTCGTCCGGCGAGGAGAAGCCGGGCAGGCCCTGACTGACGCCGCAGGACAGCATGCCGCGGTCCTTGACGGTCTTGAGCGTTTGCGCCTCGGCGGCTTGGGCCGTCAGGCCGGCGGCGAGGGCGAGAGTGAGAGCCAGGATTACGCGTTTCATGGGCTTGGGGCCTTTCAAAGTCGTCTCAAGGTCAGGAACGTTGTCTTTGCGATCGTCTCTGCCAGGGCTAGCCGTATCAGGACCAGCCCTGCAAGAGTCATGCTGGAAAACCTTGCCGATCACCCGCCGATCCCGGGAGGCCCTACCTTAATCCCCGCCGAAAGGCGCCCGCCGTTACGGCTGTGGCGCGTGGTCCGGTCAGGCGATGGATCGAAGGTCGCGGCAGGCCCCTCAACATGCGGCGACTGAATAGCACCTGCGATAACAGAACGGCTGGCGTGCCGGGTCAAGGGGTTGACGGGACTCTTCTGTGTTCTGTTATTAACGACAGCGGCCTTTCGGCCTGCCCGCGGGCGCAGCGCGCCTGGTGGAAACGCGCTTTTGAAAGCAGACGCATGGATTCCTCACACCCCTCCGAACAGCACGCCGAGACCCGGCTGGTCACCTCCGGCCGCGACACCAAGGCGCAGAAGGGGTTTGTCAATCCTCCGGTGTTCCACGGCTCGACCGTGCTCTATCCGACCGCCGAGGACCTGCACGCCCATCGCGGCGAGTTCACCTATGGTCGCCATGGTTCCCCCACCACCAAGGCGTTCCAGGAGACGCTGATGGCGCTGGAGGGGCCACAATGCGCCGGCGTCGGCATCGTGCCGTCGGGCCTGTCGGCGATCTCCACCACCCTGCTCTCGGTGCTGAAGGCCGGCGACCACATCCTGGTCTGCGACAACGTCTACCGGCCCTCGCGCAATTTCTGCAATGGCATGCTCACCCGCTACGGCATCGAGACCACCTACTTCGATCCGATGATCGGCGCCGGCATCGACAAGCTGTTCAGATCCAACACAAGCGCCGTCCTGGTCGAGGCGCCCGGCTCGCAGTCGTTCGAGATGCCCGACATCCGCGCCATCGCCGATGTCGCACATGCGCGCAGCGCGCTCGTCATCGACGACAACACCTGGGCGACGCCGCTTTATCATCGCTCGCTCGAACAGGGCGTCGACATCAGCATGCAGGCCGCCACCAAATATATCGGCGGCCATTCCGACATCATGTTCGGCACCATCTCGGCCAATGCCAGGGCATGGCCGCAGATCGCCGAAGGCATCCGCCTGCTCGGCGTCTGCGCCGGTCCCGATGACGTCTTCCTGGCGCTGCGCGGCCTGCGTACGCTGTCGGTGCGGCTGGCGCAGCATCATCGCTCCGGCCTCGACATGGCGCGCTGGCTCGCCAACCGGCCAGAGGTCGCGCGCGTGTTGCATCCGGCACTCGAGACCGATCCGGGCCATGCGATCTGGAAGCGCGACTTCACGGGCGCGTCGGGCCTATTCAGCATCGTGCTGAAGCCGGCGCCGCAGAAGGCGGTCGACACAATGCTCAACACGCTCAAGCTGTTCGGCATGGGCTTTTCCTGGGGCGGCTTCGAGAGCCTTGCGATTCCTTTCGACTGCGACGGCTATCGCACGGCGACCAAGTGGGCGCCGGGCGGCCCTACCCTGCGTCTGCACATCGGGCTGGAGAGCACTGACGACCTCAAGGCCGACCTCGATCGCGGCTTCGCTGCCCTCAAAGCGGCAATGTGAGCCTGTTCACAAGGCACTGCGCCTGCGGACGCGCCAACGCGCGCCGCAGGAACGTGTAGCCGCTGCAAACGTTGATGCCCCCTGCGCCAACAAATGGTTTGAACCTCAAGCATTTGGCGCTAGCCTCACCAATCGACTCCAATCCGGACTCGGAGCATGGGAACGTTGGTACTGCTCGATCTGATGGGCGGCGTGGCGCTGTTGCTGTGGGGCCTGCACATGGTCCACAGCGGGATTTTGCGTGCCTTTGGCCCGGACCTGCGACGGCTGCTCGGCAAGGCTCTTGGTAACCGCTTCAACGCGTTTGCTGCCGGTCTCGGGCTGACGGCGCTGCTCCAGAGCAGCACCGCGACTGCGCTGCTCACGAGCTCGTTCGCAGCCGAGGGCCTGCTCAGCCTTGTCACCGCGCTTGCCATCATGCTCGGCGCCAATGTCGGCACGACGTTGATCGTGCAGGTGCTGTCGTTCAACATCGCCGCCGTCGCGCCGGTCCTGTTCGTGCTCGGACTGGTCGCCTTCCGCGTGGGTCCGCGCTCGCGGATCAAGGATGTCGGCCGTGTCTCGATCGGTCTCGGACTGATGCTGCTGTCGCTGCACATCCTGCTCGACACGCTGGCCCCGGCCGAGAACGCACCGGGCGTCCGCGTCATGATGTCCTCCATCACGGGCGATCCCGTTCTGTGCATCCTGATCGCGGCGCTCGTCACCTGGGCGGTGCATTCGAGCGTCGCAAGCGTGCTGCTGATCATGTCACTCGCCTATTCGCAGTTCATCTCGCCTTACGCCGCGCTCGCACTGGTGCTTGGCGCCAATCTCGGCAGCGCCATCAATCCTGTGTTCGAAGGCGCCAGACGCGACGATCCCGCCAGCTATCGCCTGCCGGTGGGCAATCTCGTCAACCGCGTGATCGGGATCGCGCTCGTCCTGCCCTTCCTGGGCCCGATCGCCGAGCACTTCCACGCTTGGCAGCCTGATCTTGCCAGGATGACGGCGGCGTTTCATATCGCCTTCAACGTCGGTACGGCCATGATCTTCATCGGCCTGCTCGATACCATGTCGCGCCTGTTGACCCGGCTCCTGCCCGATCGTGTTCAGGAGGCCGATCCGGCCCGGCCGCGCTATCTCGACGAGACCGCGCTGGAATCGCCGTCGCTGGCGCTGGCCGATGCCGGCCGCGAAGCCCTGCGCATGGGCGATCTCGTGGAAGTCATGCTGCGCAAGGTGATGGCGGCGATGATGAGCGGCGACCGCGCATTGGTCGACCAGGTCTCGAAGATGGACAACATCGTCGACGGCCTCGACGAAGCCATCAAGCTCTACGTGACGAAACTCATGCGCGGCAGCCTCGACGAGAGCGAGGGCCGGCGCGCCATGGAGATCATCTCCTTCGCCATCAATCTGGAACATATCGGCGACATCATCGACAAGAGCCTGAGCGAGCTGGCGACCAAGAAGATCAAGCGCCGCTTCCAGTTCTCGCCCGAGGGCGCCGAGGAGCTCGCCGCCTTCCACAAGCGCACGATGGATTCGCTGCGCATCGCCTTCGGTGTCTTCATGTCGGGCGACGCCAACGAGGCGCGCAAGCTGCTGGTGGAGAAGACGGCGCTGCGCAACACCGAGCTTGCCGCCGTCGAGCGCCACCTCGACCGCCTGCGCGAGGGCCGTCCCGAGACCATCGAAACCACGTCGCTGCATCTCGACGTGCTGCGGGACCTGCGCCGCATCCACTCGCATATCTGCTCGGTCGCCTATCCCGTGCTCGACGCAGCCGGCGAGCCCCATCGCAGGACCGAGACGGGGACCGCTGCCCTGCCCGCAACGGGCGCGGCGTCGGCCTTGCCGCGCTAGTCGCGTCGGATCAGCGCTCCAGCGTCTTTGACGCGCGGCCGCGGTTCTTCACGATCAGCATGATGTTGCGGATATAGATGATGGTCGCCAGCGCCTGGCCGAGGATAATGACGGGCTCGCGCTTGACGACGCCGTAGACCAGCGTCATCAGCCCGCCGCCCATGGAGCAGAACCAGAACGCCATCGGCACCACGCTGTTGCCGGCGCGCTCGCTCGCGATCCACTGCACCAGGAAGCGTGCCGTGAAGAACAGTTGCGCGACGAGGCCGAACGCGAGCCAGAAGTCGAACTTGGCCACGAAGACGTCGTAGAAATAATTGCTCAGCGCCTGACCGTATTGGATGATCATGCCGTCACCTCAGTCACATCCGGCGTCGGCTTCTTGCGGCGGATCAGCCACCACACGCCCCCGAGATCCATGATGCCGATCCACAGCCGGTCGAAGAAACCGTAGTTCGAAACGCCGGAGCGGCGCGGCCGGTCGATCACGTCGACATAGGCGATCTCGTAGCCCTCGCGGCGCACCAGTGCCGGCAGGAAGCGATGCAGCCCGTCGAAATAGGGCATCATCAGGAACACCTCGCGCCGGAACGCCTTCAGGCCGCAGCCGGTATCGCGCGTCCCGTCCTTCAGGATCGCGTTGCGGACGCCGTTGGCGATGCGCGACTGGAATTTCTTGAAGCCGGTATCCTTGCGGCCGACGCGTTGTCCGGCGGCAAGTCCAACCTTGCTTCCGTTCTCGACCGCCGCGATCAGGTCGGGCAGGAAAGCCGGATTGTTCTGGCCGTCGCCGTCGAGCGTCGCCACGATGGCACCGCGTGCCGCACGCACGCCGCTGCGCACGGCCGCGGACTGGCCGCCTGATCTGGCATGGCGCAGCTGGCGCAGATTGTCCCGCTGCTTCATGACCGCGCCGAGCCGTTCGCCGGTCGCGTCGCTCGAACCGTCATTGACGTAGATGATCTCATAGGTCCAGCGGCCGTCGAGCGCTGCGACGATCTCCTCGATCAGCGGCACGATGTTGTCGGCTTCGTTGCGCACGGGAACGACGATGGAAACCGAGGGCTGGAAAACCGAAGGCTGGGACGACAAATCGAAGCTCGTGGTTAGAATTGGCTTGGCTCGGGAACCGGCGGTCCCGGCAGGCAGCCGCTTTTATGGGGCGGATGCCCCGTGGGCAACCCTTTTGAGGCGGCCCGAGACCGCCCCTGCAAGAGGCACAATGGTGCCGTCGGCACGGATGGCAAAGCCGAGCCTGCGGGCCGCGAACCAGTAGCGCACCGCCAAGGCGCCGACCAAGCCGACCAAGGCGCCGGCCACAACGTCACTCGGGTGGTGCGCAAGCAGCACCAGTCGCGTCAGCAGGATCACGATCGCGTAAGTGAACATGAACACGCGCAGGCGCGGCCACAGCGCCGAGACCGCGAACGCCAGCGCGAACGCCGTCACCGCATGCCCCGACGGCAGGCTGGCATAGGCCCCGGTCCCCTCGAACGGGATGAAGTTGAACGGATTGGCCTTGCCGCCGACGAACGGACGTCCCCGACCGATGAGATATTTCAGGATCTCGGCGACGAATACGGGCACGGCAACAGACAGAAACATGAACTGCAGTCGCGTGCCGAGGCCGAGCAGCAACGCGCGGCTGGTGCCGTGCAATCCCGCCGCAACCAGCGCCAGCACCACCAGCAGGCCCCCGAGCACCGAGAGCACATACTCGTCCTTGCCGAAATCGGTGAGGATGCGGATCGGCCACAGGCCGGGCGCGCCACGTGCCGGCATCAGCTGGATCTCGGTCAGGTCGAACACGACCATCAGCGCGATGACCAGGGCTGCACCTGCCGCACTCAGCCACAGCGAATGCCGCGCCAGCTTTCGCGCGGCCTCGGCGCGGCGCGAATGCGAGGGCGTGCGCACGAGCTGTGCCAGGGCGCGCCCCGAGAGCGTGAGCAATTGCGCGGGATAGCTCGCGCGCGGCGCGATGTCGGTTGGTGCCGACATCCTACTCGGTGCCTTCCGAGCGGAAGATCGAGATCGAGATCGCACGCCCTTGCGAGAAATTGTAGCCGTCGATGCGCGTGCCGACCTTATAGCGCAACCCGATCGCCTCGGCGCGCTGCACGAAGCCGCGCTCCGAACGCTGCTCGATCAGCGCGAAACGGCAGCTTCCTTGCCGCAGGAAATCCGCCGCGCCCGAACCGTCGGTGAGCAGCGTCTGCGTACCGGTCAGGAAGACGAGGCTCGGCTCGTGATAGCCGGCCGCGGCCGCCTTCGGGCCGACGCAGGTGACGTTGCGAAGCGCGCGTGCGATCTCGATGCTCGGAAACAGCGGCGTCAGCGACGGCAGCACGATGCCGTAGACTGTTACCGCGAGCATCAGGGCTGCGACCAGCGCGTTGAGCAGCGAGCGCTCGGCGTGATTGTTGTCGTGAAGCCACCAGGCGAACAGGCCGAAGATCAGCGAGGCCGCGATGAACGGCCAGGCCACGAAAGCAGGCTGTCGAGTCAGCATCACCGCGCCGACGACCGCGATGATCGAGCCGCCAACAGGGATCGCGAACCACCAGGCCGAGCCGCGCATCAGCCAGGACCAGGACAGCACGCGCCGCTCGAGCGCGCCCGCGGTGAGGATCGCGATCGCAGGATACAGCGGCAGCACGTAATGGGGCAGCTTGGTCAGCACCACCTCGAACACGATCCAGGATGGGATCAGCCAGGCCAGCAGGAACTGCGCGCCGGGCTCGCGACGCGCGCGCCAGACCGCGGGCGCCGCCATCGCCGCGAGCGGCGCGCCGGGCCAGAACGTGATCCAGAACAGCGCCAGATACAGACCGGGCGGCGCGCCGTGGGATTCCTGCGCGCCCAACTTGCTCAGCATGTCGCCGCCGACGGAATCGGCGAAGAAGGCATCGCCCGCGCGCCAGAAGATCGCGACGAACCAGGGCAGCACCAGCACCAGCATCCACATCAGGCCCCAGAGCGGGCGCAACTTCCATAGCCAGGAGGCGTCGCGGTCCTGGATCGCGAGCGCGACAATGGTCAGGCCCGCGAACATCAGGATCAGCGGGCCCTTGATCAGGATGCCGACAGCGAGCGCGGTCCAGAAGATCGCGGGCCAGCTCCAGGGCGGACGCGTCTCGTCCTCGGCGCGCTGCCACGACAGATAGGCCCGCCCCATCGCGCCCATCGCGGCGACCACGCAGAACAGCAGCATGGCGTCGGTCTTCGCAAGCCGCGCCTCGACCCCGAGCAGCACGGAGGCGCACATCAGAAGTGCTGCAAGCACCGCGGCGCGCCGCGTGACGAAGCCGAGCGCCGTCCAGTAGGTCATGAGCACGGCACCGATCGCGCCGATCAGCGACGGCAGCCGGTAGACCCAGATCCGCAACTCGGCCTTCGGCAGACCGAGCGCCGACGCCGTCTCGACCGCAGCCGATTGCAGCCAGTAGATCCCGACCGGCTTCTTGTAGCGGACGTCCTCCTGGAAACGGATGTCGACATAATCGCCACTCTCGACCATCTGCTTGGTGGCCTGCGCAAAGCGCGCCTCGTCGCGGTCAACCGGCGGAATCGTGAAGAAGCCTGGCAGGAACAGCAGCAGCGCGCACAGCAACAGGAAGCTCACCGCGCGGACGTGGCTGGCGGTGGCGATGTCGAACATGAACACGAGCCGGCTGCCCGGATTCACCGGGGATTTCGGCTCGCGGGGAGCTCCAAAACGGGGTGCTGGGTAGGTTTCAGCCATCGGTTCCGCTTACGCTGAAACCGCCATCGCCACAACCGCTTGAGGCAGGGTCACTGAATTCGAATGACAACTGTGTCCGCGGCGCCAGTGGCATCGATCACGGTGAGCCGCGCAAAGCCCGGACCCGGCGGATCGATCAGCCGCTGACGGCGGCCGTCGATCTCGCCGAGCGCCATTCCGTTAACCATGACAGTCATGGGGAGAACGCCTCCGGCGACCTTGACCGGCATGGCTGCGCCCCCCTCGCCACCTGAGCGATCGACGTCGATCCGCGAACCGTTCAGCGGAAACTGGATGTGCAGAGCCTGCTCGCCCCCGGTCCGCACCAGATCCCCGACCGGGCGGAACCGCCTCAAAGGCAACGGCAGCTTGGCGTTGCTGGCAACGAGAGTTCCTTTCGGTGGCTTCGGCAACGGGAGAAGCGTCTTGCCGGTTCGGGCGAAGGCGTCGAACAGGATCGGCGCGGCGGCGACGCGCCCGATCAGGCCCGGAACCGGCGCGCCGTCGGGCCGGCCGACCCAGACGCCGATGGTCATGCGCCCGTCGAAGCCCATCGACCAGGCGTCGCGGTAGCCGTAGGAGGTGCCGGTCTTGAAGGCGATGCGGTTGTGAGCCGCGTTCTCCGGCGGCGGGGTGCCGAGCAGCACATTGCCGACTTGCCAGGCCGCGACCTGATCGAGCAGTCGCAGCGGCTCGCGCACGTCCCTGTCGCTCATGATCTCGCGCAGCGGCTTGGTGGTGCCGAGCCGGGCGAAGCCCGCATAGAGCTGGGCGAGGTCCTGCAGCGTCACACCGACGCCGCCAAGGCCCATGGCAAGTCCCGGCGCCTCGTCTTTGGGCAGCACCAGATTGCCGCCCGCCTGATGCAGCCGCGAGGCCAGCCGGCTCGCGCCGACGCGGTCGAGCAGGACGATCGCGGGCACGTTCAGCGACAGCTGCAGCGCCTTCTTCACCGGCACGGTGCCCTGGAACGTCATGTCGAAATTTTCCGGCGCGTAGGAGCCGAAGCGCACGGGCCGATCGTCGATCAGACTGTCGGGGTGAACAAAACCGTCCTCGAAAGCGAGCCCATAGATGAACGGCTTCAGCGTCGAGCCCGGCGAGCGGACCGCGCGGGTCATGTCGACCTGCCCTGCCCGGCGCTCGTCGAAATAATCCGCCGAGCCGACGCGTGCGAGCACGTCGCCGCTCTCATTGTCGACGACGATGATGCCGACCGAGATGTTCGGTCCCAGCGCAATGGCACGGTCGCGCGCCAGCGGCTCAAGCACCTTTTGCAGGTTGGCATCCAGCGTCAGCTTGATGACGGGCGCGTCCTTGACCGTCGCAAGCGCCGCATCGGAGGCATGCGGCGCCAGGATCGGCATTGGCCTGCGCAGCTTCGGCACGGGAACGGCCTTGGCCTGCTTGGCATCGTCGAGGCTGATCTGTTGCTCCTCGACCATGCGGTCGAGCACGCGGTCACGCGCTTTGCGCGCCGCATCGGGATAGCGATCGAGCCTACGGGTCTCCGGCGATTGCGGCAGCGCGACCAACAATGCGGCTTCAGCCAGCGACAACCGCTTCGGCTCCTTGCCGAGATAGGCGATCGAGGCGGCGCGAATGCCTTCGAGATTGCCGCCGTAGGGCGCGAGCGCGAGATAGAGGTCGAGGATCTGCTGCTTGCTCAAGCTGCGCTCGATCTCGATCGCACGCACCATCTGCCGCAGCTTTGCATGGAGCGAGCGCTGCCGCCGCGGCTCCATCAGCCGCGCCAACTGCATCGAGATGGTCGAGCCGCCCGAGACGATGTGGCCGCGGGTCGCAAGCTGAAACGCAGCGCGCCCTAGTGCCAGCGGGTCGATACCGTCATGCGCGTAAAAGCGCTGGTCCTCATAGGCGAGCAGCAGCTTCAGATAGGTCGGATCGACGTTCGTATTTGTCTCAACCGGCAGTCGCCAGCGCCCGTCCGCCATCGCATAGGCGCGCAGCAGCTTGCCGTTGCGATCGACAATGGTGGTGGAAACTTGGCGGGCTTCGTCGAAAGGCAGCGGACCGAGGGCGTAGACCCAGGCGACGAAACCGACGATGGTGGGAATGAGCGAGAATGCCAGCGCGGAGAGGACATGCAGGTCCAAGCTCCGCGCTCCGTCATGGCCGGGCTCGTCCCGGCCATCCACGTCCTTGCCCCTCGCACAAAAGTCCGTGGATGCCCGGGACAAGCCCGGGCATGACGGCGGAGCATGTGGCTCCTTGTCGCTCATCCCCTCACCACTCACTTCGCCGCCCGCACCTCGACGGTGCCCGTCCCGGTGCGGCCGTAGCGCGAGGGATTGTACATGTCCTCGACATAGGCCTGCGGCAGCACGTATTTGCCGGGCGAGACCACACGGACGACATAGGCCACCGTGAAGACCGCCTTGGAATCCGAGGCCCGGTCGACGGCCGCCGTGAAGCGGTCGTCGCGGAACTCGGTATCCTTGGGCTCCTGGCCGTCCTCGATCCAGCCCAGCGTGCCGCTGTCGCCCGACGACACCAGTTTCGGATTGTCGATCTCGAGGCCGGCCGAAAGATAATCGGACACCATGATGTGGCCGTACTCGGGCTTGGCCTCGGTGATCTTCAGCACCACGGCGAAGCGGTCGTTCTGCTTCACCTTGCTGATATCGGCGGGCTTGCCGTCGAGCGTGAAGAAACTGCGCTCGATCTTGAAGCCGTTCGATGCCGCGGGCTCCGGCGTCACCGGCGAACCCGACACAGAGACCACGGCCTGCACCGGCGCATCGCCGGTGTTGGTGATCTTCAGCGGCTTGCCCTCCAGGGTCGCCGCCTTGTAGCTGCGGTACAGCGCGGTCTTGACCGGCTGGCCGTCGACCTCCATCGACAGGTTCTCCTTGGCGAGCGCGCGTGCCGCCAGCACCAGCCACGCATTCTCCTGCGTGGAGGTATAGGGCGTCAGCCCGCGGGCAGTCTCGACCCTCGACACCGCCTGCGTCAGCGTCGCCTTCGGGGCATTGCCTTCGCTGGCAAGCGACACCAGCGCTGCGGCATCGCGAAGCTGCGAGCCGTAGTCGGTGCGGCCGAACTCCAGCACGGGTTTTGGCGCGAGACTGTCGAGCGCGGCACCGTAAACGCGCTCCGCGCGGTTGCGGTCACCGACCAGCGCGAGTGCCGCGGCGAGCTGCGATTTCGCGATGGGAGTTGCGAGGTTGCTTAGCTTGGTGTCGGCGAGATAGCGGAGGTCGCCGATTGGCGCCGCGCCGTTGCGCGCGAGCACATAGAGGCCGTAAGCGAGATCGCGGCCGCCGTCCTTCTCCGGCTCGTTGCCGTTGACGACCGAGTTGCGGATACGATCCAGCGCGGTCTTGAACAGCACATCCGGGACCACAAAGCCCTTTTCGCGGGCGCGGGTCAGGAAGTCGGTCACGTACGCGTCGAGCCACGCATCGTCGCCGCCCGCCGACCACAGTCCGAACGAGCCATTGGAGCCCTGGCGGGCCAAAAGCCGCTCGATCGCGTCGCGGATGCGCTGGTCGACTTCGGTGTCCATGGCGAGATGCGCGCCGGCCGCGAGATCGTTGACATAGAGCAACGGCATCGCACGGCTCGTGATCTGCTCCGAGCAGCCATAGAGATAGCGGTCGAGCGCTTTCAGGATCGTCGCCGCATCGAGCGCGGTCGACAGGCTCGCCGAGACCGAGACGCTGCCGGTGCCCGGCACGAGGTCGGCGAACATATCAGACGTCAGCGTCAGGCTCTCGCCCTTCGCCAGCGTCCGGATCGAGCGCCGCGCCAGCACCTGCGTCGCCGCCTTGACGTCGAGCGCATAGTGGCGCGCGAGTGCAAGCCCGTTCGGCCCCTTGATGTCGACGTCGAGCGTCGCCTGCCCCGCCGCCGTCGCGTCGATGGCGAGCGAGAAGGAGTTCCGCTGCTTGGCGGCGAGCTTCACCGTGGTTGCGGGATTGCCGGTCATCTTCACCGGTCCGCCCGTCTTCACGTTGATGACGTAATCGCCGGCCTGCCCTTCAACATTGTCGATCTCGAGATTGACCGTGCCGTGGTCGCCGTTGAGCAGGAAGCGCGGCAGGGTCGTGGTCAGCACGACAGGATCGCGGATCACCACGTCCGTGTTGGCGCGACCGAGCTTGGTCGCGGTCCACGCCACCGCCATGACGCGCGCGGTGCCGGCGAACTCCGGAATGTCGAAGCTGATTTCCGCGGTGCCGTCAGCGGCAACCGTGACGATGCCCGAATAGAGCGCGAGCGGCTTCTGCGCAGGCGGCGAGCCCTGCAATTCGGCCGCGCCGGCGTCACCGCCGGACTTAATCTGACCGCGCGTGCCCGACATGCCGTCGATCAGTTGCCCATAGAGATCGCGGATCTCCGCGCTGAGGCGGCGCTGGCCGAGATAATAGTCGTCCGGCGCCGGCGGTTTGTAATTGGTGAGGTTGAGGATGCCGACGTCGACCGCGGCGATGACGATCTTGGCGTCCTCGCCCGGATTGAGCCCGTCGAGCTTGAGGGGGATCTTCAGCAACCCATTCGGCCGGATCAGCGCCGGCGGGGTCAGCTTCACCTGGAGCGTGCGGGTCTGTTTGTCGATACCGAACCATTTGAGTCCGATCGCCCGGCCTGGCATGCGTTGCGCGGCCGCATCGAGCGGACGGCGCAGCGTCGCCACCACATAGGCGCCAGTGCCCCAGTCCTTGCCGACCGGGAGCTTCACCTGGGCGGTGCCTTCCTTGACGTCGATGGTCTGCGTCGTCAGCAGGCGATCGCCGAGCACGTTGACCGTCAGCTTGCCGGCGCTGCGGACGTTGACCGACACGGTCATCATGTCGCCCGAGGCGTATTGCGGCTTGTCGATCGAGGTCTCCAGGAGGTCCGGCGTGTCGGCGCTGCCGTCGGAATACCAGCCGACGTCGAACTGTACGGAGGTCACGGGCCCGTCGGCATCGTTCGACTTCACGTCCAACCGGTAGCGGCCGGGCTTTGGGGTCAGCGAAATCCGCGACGGCTTGTCCGCGGCGACGGTCACGTCGCCGTCAGAGACGCGCGAGGTCGATTTGACCGGCTCGTACTCCCAGTAATTGCTCTGGCGATACCATTGGTAGCGCGACTCCATCTTCAGGAGCTCGTAGCGCAGGCCGTCGCGGCGTAGCCTCTCGCCCTCGGGCGAGACGAACACGATGTCGAACTCGGCCTTGTCGCCTTCGGCCACGTTCTTGTCGCCGAATAGCGGCTTGATGCCGATCATGGCGGCAGCAGGCGCGACCGGCAGCACGATCTTGCGTTCGACGGCGCGGCCGCCGGTCTCCACCATGCGAACGAAGATCTGCGCCTCCTGCGGCCGCGTCGAGGCCGGCTGCTTGTCGAGCGTGACCGGGAAGGTCGCAACGCCGTTGGCGTCAGCTTCCGGCAGGTTTTCCAGCGGCGTGCGCTCGTTCGAGGTGGTCTCCTCATCGGCGACGCCGAACTGGTAACCGGCGAAGCCCGGCCGCTCGGACGCAGGCGCGACCAGCATGTCGCCTTCGAGCGCCAGCCCCGAGGCCGGCGCGCCGTAGAGGAAATGACCGTCCGCCTTAAGCTCCACTGGAGCGTTAGCTTTGATCAGCTTGTCCTTGGAAGACAAGTCGAATTCGATCCGATCAGGGACGTAGTCCTCGACCATGAAAGTGGTCTCGCCGACCGAAGAGCCCTTCGGATCGGTGAAGGCGCGCACCCGCCAGGTCCCGGTCGGGACGGCCGAGTTGAGCGGCACGGACAAGGTGCGCCCGCCGGCGCCCTGGTCGGACAGCACGGCGCGGCGATATTCGACGCCGTCGGGACGCTCGATCACCAGGGTCATCGGCCCGCCGGTAACGGCGTTGCCCTGCCCGTCCCGCAACAGCGCGGTGAGATAGACGGTCTCGCTGGAGCGGTAGACGCCGCGCTCGGCATAGACGAAGGCGTCGGCGCCCACAGGCACGGCCCTGCCCGAAACTCCGCGGTCCGACAGGTCGAAGGCAGAGGATTTGAGGCTGAGGAAAGCATAGTCGGCCTTCTCACCGGTCACGGTGAGCATCGCCGGCGACAGGCCGCCCTCGCCGCGCGCAAGCCCCGCCTCGAACAGCAAATGGCCGCTCTCATCGGTCTTGCGGGTGGCCAGGATCTCGTTGTTGCGCGCGACCAGTCGCACCTCGGCTTTGCCGACGGGATCGGTCGAGGCCAGCGAATTCACGAAGACATGGATGCCGTCATTGCCGGAATAGGCCGTGACGCCGAGATCGGAGACGATGAACCATTGGGTGGCGAGCTGGTAGTCGTCGTCCGAGCCCGGCCCCTTGGCTGCGGCCGTCATCACATAGACGCCGGGCTGGAGCTCGCCCAGCGCCTGGTCGACCGGGAACGCCGTGGTGACGTCCTGGTTGAGCGTCATCGCGGTCGCGAGCTCGCCGGTCCAGACTTTGACGCCGCGCTCGCCACCGAGATCGCTGAGCTGATATTTCGACAGAGTCTTCTGGAAATCGCTGTCGACCACCGTGTTGATCAGATTGCGGTCGCCGATCCGGAACACGTTGATGTTGACGGCTGGCGTGTTGACGCTGACGACGGGAATGCCGCGCTGGCCCGTCCTCGGCAGCACATAGGCGCGGCTGGTGAAGCGCACGAAGGGCTTGCGGTCGCGCACATATACGTTGAACTCGGCCGATTTCGGCAGGCCTTCCTTCACGGTGGACGGCAGGCCGGCGCGCAGATTGATGTTGTAGCGCTCGCCGTGCTTGAGCCCATCGACGCAGAGCTGCTTGCCCTCGGCCGACAAAGCCGGCTTGTCCTGGCCCGCCAGCGCGAGGTACGGCGCGAAATCGGTGCGTTTTGCCAGCTCCTCCGAGAACTGGAAGCAGGCGCGCGGACTGGCGGAGTCCGAGTCCACGGTGTAGTCGAGCAACCGAAACCCGTGCTCGTCGCGCATCTTCTCGTACTGGCCCCGGACGTCGGCGACCTCGCGCATGTCGAGCGACAGCCGCAGTGCATCAAGCGCCGGCCGCCACAGCTTGCGTTCGGACAGCGACTTGCCGAGCACCGCGAGCGAATCGGCCTCCTCGCCCGCATTGCCGGCGCGCTGGTAGGCGATGTAGGCGGCAGTCGAGGCGCGCTCCAGCAGAAACGTCTGCTCGCTCGAGCTCTTGGGCGTGATCTGGAAGATGACTTTCGCCAGGCGCAGCCAGTTGCCGGCGTCCTCCGGCGTGGTCGCCGCGATCTGGCCGAGCACCGACAGGCCGGTGCGATAGTCGTTGCGCCGGAAGGCAGCATCGGCGTCGGTGCGTAAGCTCGCGCCGCTCTTGGCGACCGGCCCCGCCTCGCTCTTGATCTGCGCCTCCAGTTTGATCGCGGAATCGGCGAGGTCGTCCCGCTTGAAGGCTTTGTCGGCGGCCTGCGCTACGCTAAGGCCGAACGCCAGCGTGGCGCAGAGTGTGACGGCGCGAACAAGACCGATCATGGATGGACTCCCGGAAATCGCGGACGAACGCCGCTTGTCGCATGAAATGCGCGGAAAGGTGACCGACTCAAGGCGATGGAACCAAAGGTGCAAACCGTCGCATTCGCCATGACAAGGCACGCCCAGAGGAGACCGATCAAGCTACCGCCGCGCACGCCGTCCTGATGGCGCAGCAATACCCGATCAGTCGTCCGGCGGCCGTGTCCCGGAAGCTGGCCAGCGTTCCCGGCGATGTGATCCATCGTCCAGTCCGCTGCCGCTCAACCCGGCACCCTGACACCCCACCGTTCCGCTTTGTCGCGGCTTCGAGGAAAACGGTTCGGTTCAGGCTTGGCGAAAGACGATATTTTTCATAATGGCATGGTAGATGAACAGCCGGCCCCAACCAGGGCGGCTCAAGACGGTCCCGTAGCTCAACTGGATAGAGCATCAGATTTCTACTCTGAGGGTTGCAGGTTCGATTCCTGCCGGGATCGCCATATTCAGTCTCATCGTCCGGCGCACGCTGACTCGATACACCGGCGTTCACTGTTAGCCCGGTCTACGGCGCGCACCTGCAGAATCCGCTGCCCTTCACGAACGCGTGGGTCGCCTCCCTCCGGGCTTTGATCCGGGCAAACGAACCCTATGTATCCGCCGAGCGACTTGCGCCCCGATAAGGACTTTGATGCCACTATCCGACTTGACGAGAATGGCGATCGCATCTGCGGTGGCGGTTGTGGCAATATCGTTCCTGGCAGTTGACGCGGGAGTCGTGAACTCCGGGGTGATCACAAAGCCCATCGCGACGGCGCGGGCCTCCATCGCGGACGCGGCGGCGAGTCAGCACCAACTCGCCTTCGCCGTTCAAGCCTGGGCACGTCGCGGCCACCAGAAGCCGGCCGTGGAAGAATGCCTGGCGATCGATTGAAACAGCGCAGTTGTCGCCGCTCTCGTCTCGCGGATATATCCGCAAGTAACAATCATGTCTGTTACAGGCCATTATTCCCCCGAATGAAGATCGTCCAAATCCAGCCGAACAGTGCGCTCAAGGCGGCGACCGATGCGGCGATTGCCGCGGTCCGAGTCCACCAGATCTGCCGCTCGTGCCGTTCGATATCCGCCTCGGATTTTTGATTATCTTTCCAGTTCAGCCATTCCTGGGCGAACCCGATCGTCATGACGGGCGCGGTTCCGATCGCAATCGCTCCTGCGGATGCCGCGTCGGTCTGGGCTAGGCGCGCTCGGACGTTGGCTGCACCCGTCTTTTCAAGCACCGCAAGCCATTGCTGGGACTGTTCGTCTGAAACATGCCACGTGCATTCCCTGTAAGGAAACGCTGTCGGTCGCTCTGTCATGGCCTTGCACCGCACTCACTCTTCAGTATCGCCGTGATGTCGCGCCCACCATCCGGCGATCGCCGCCGCAAGATTCTTCCACAACTCGGTCGGCAGATCCGGCACCGCCACCCGGACGCTGTACCGATCCGTAGTCGCGTCGTGAAACCACTCGGTCGCCGCGAAATCGAAACCAAAGCTGCCGGCGTGGCGGATGGGGAAGCCTTCGCCGCCGAGGTCGCGGCTCATGTCCTCGGCCGCCTGCCGCGCGGTCGCCTCATCGAGGGAGCGCCTGCCGCGAAGCGTGACATAGAGGCCGTGGGTGAAATGCAGCTCGGCCGAGAGCGAACCGAGCTCGGCGGCGAAATATCGCGCCGTGTGGCGACCGTTGCGCAGGATCGCCGCGACGCGTTTTTTCGTCAGGGCCCAATAGCCCGCTGAGCCCACGAATGGCGGGAAGTGTGCCGGCAACGCCGCGCCACCGAGAAGCCGGACGGCATTGCCGGTTTCCGCCGCCAGGCTCTCGGACAGCAGCTGGCCTGCATTCAGGTCTTTCCGGCTCCAATGCACGAATACGGCAGAGCCGAGCCGGCCGTATTCCACCCCGAGCGAATCCAGCTTGTTGTGGCTTCGCACCAACACGACCGGAATGTCCAATCGCGCGGCCCATCTCAGAACGCGCCGGATGCGCCCCGATCTGCCGGCGAAACATGTCGTGTCGAAAATCAACAGGTCGAGCCCCGAACCGTCGCAACGCAAAGCCGCTTCGAACGCCGCGGCAGGGGCGCATGAATCCAGCAGGAGAAACCGTGGCAAGGCTGCCGCAGCGAACGCTTCGCCCAGCGGGAGTCTGGCGGTGACAAGCCGCAAATGGGGGACGAGGCTCTCGATCAGCTCCAGTGTCTCGCCGTAGGTGCCCGGCAGCACCACGACGTCTGCCTTGCCGATGATTCGTGCGGACGCGAGCAGCAGCGCGGAGATCGCGGCCATGCCGGATGCGGTATAGATCGCCTCGCTCCCGCAGCTCCGCTCGAGTTCGTAGAACGAGGGACCACGCACCTTGAGGTCCGCGCGCTGATAATCGTAGCTGAACACGAACGGACCGCTGCTGGGAGACGCCGCGTGCGACCAGGCGGTCTCCGTCGCCTTCCAGTCCTGGAGCGCATGCTCCGCGCGCAGCGCGGCAGCGAGCTGAAACTTGGAGACCACGACCTCGTCGACCGATTGCGGCCGAGCCAAATGCAGCGGGCTCCTCAGGCAATCGTTCAGCAGCCTGATTTCCCTGTGCTTTCGTTCGAGATAGGCCTCGGAGGTCTCCATGCGGATCTTGATGAGGGTCTTGATGCGGATCTTGGCAATTGCGACTGCCTTTCAACGTTCGGCGAACGCATTGGCTCCAACAGTCGGCCCCCCGCTCGTCCTTGCAACGAAGACCGATCCTCGCCGTTGACACTGCACAAGGAGAACATCATGAGCGAGATCAGAGAGCACATGAAGATCGTCGGCAAGGACGGCGCACATGTCGGCACCGTCGACCGCGTCGAGGGCAACCGTATCAAGCTGACACGGAAGGACAGCCCGGAAGGTCACAAGGACCATCATCATTACATCGACACGAAATATGTCGGTGCCGTCGAAGGCGATGTCGTCAAGCTTTCGGTCAATGCCGACGCGGTGCCGAAGTCGGAAGCAGCCTGAGCCAGCAAGTCCCCTCGGGGACTTTTTGTTTGTTCACGGTCCTGCTCCGCTTCGTTCTCCGAAACGAAACGCGATCGGAAAATCGTCGCCCGAACGAGTCTTAACGTCGCGTTTCGACGGCTCGCGTCAGGCCTCGAGCGTCACGAGCACGGGCCGGAAGCGGTAGGCGTCGATCGCGGCGTTGGACAGAAGCAATCGTCGCCTCTCGCCACCCAACATCATGCGGTCGATCCTGTTCAGGATGAACCGGGCCGCGTCCCTGCGCTCGCCAGTAAGCAGGCCGGATTGGTCGAGATACTTCCAGGCAATCTCGAAGGACTGTGCGCGCAACTCGGGATCGGTCATAGCGGCTCAACGTCGGCGGGGAACCGACGTTCCATCGGCAAGACGCCCTCCCCCGGTCGCCCTTCATGATCTTCGCGCGAAAAGTATTGAGGGGGCGCGGAACGAACCTGCGATCAGCGCGTTCGATATCGAGTGGTGCCGATTTGCCAGCCCCGATCGGCTCTCGAGAACCCCGTGCTCGTCCCCCCGGGCACAGGGTTTTTCTTTGAATACGGATATTGTCGTAAGAGCGTGGGCTCAGTCCGTCCGCTCTTCGCGCCGGTCGCGGGCGAGTTGGTGCCAGGCCAGGGCCAGCTCGATGAGACGTTGCCGGTCGGGGCCATCGGCCGCCACGGCGCGCTTCATCGCCGCCTCGGCTTCGTGCTGTGGATCGTACTTGGTACACATGAAGCAATTCTAGCCGGACGATCTGGACAAGCGCGTGGCAATTTCGTCCGTATGATTGCGGGGTTAATGCCTCCCGACACGGATTTGCGACGCGATCCAGCTCACGCATCTGTCGAACGATCCCCCCGATTGTGGGCTTGGTGCGTACCGATCTGTGAAGTGCGTCACAGCCGGCGCCCGGCGCCTCCGCTAAACAGTTCTCAGCGCTCCCAGAGAGGGAGAAGGCATGGGAGATATTCCCGTCATGACGCAAGAAGCCGCAGCCGAAATTGCCGTCCCGACGCGACGCGAAAGATCCGACCCGCTCGGCATCGCTTATCTTGCGACCATCGGCATCGTGATGCTGGCCTGGATCGCAGGCCTGGTCTGGGCCGCGATCGCGTTCTTCAGCTGGCTGGTGTCCTGACGCGCGGGCGATCCCCCTTGAATCAATTCCCGGCCAGCTGACGGCCAGCGCAAAACGAAAAGAGGCGGACTTTTCGCCCGCCTCATCGCTTCAGGTCTCGCCTGGAGTGCTCAGTAACACGCCCGGGGATCGGCCTGCACATACTGGCCGCTCGGATAGCGGTAGTAGCAGTTGCCCTGGGCCAAATAGTAGCCGGGGCGCGAAGCAGCCGTCGCGCCGGCGATCGCCCCGGTGGCACCGCCGATCACGGCGCCTGCGGCCGCGCCCGAGGCGTTGCCCGAGATCAGGCCCCCCAGCACGCCGCCGACGATAGCGCCGCCAAGCGCGCTCGCACCAGGATCCGCCGGCGGCGGCGGAGGCGGCGGTTCGTAGGCGACCGGCGGCGGGGCGTAGGCCACAGGCACGTCATCGTAATAATCCTCCGAGATGTAGGCCGGAGGCCCTTCCATGCGCTGCGGATAATAATACCGCGCGCCGCCCACATCCCACCACCAGCCGGAGCGGCCGTCGTGGACTTCGTGGCGCCAGCGTCCGCCATCCCAGGCGAGACGGCCGCGATAGGTGTGTCCGCCCCAATCGCGCGCCGGTGCGGGACCCCTGGCGTAATTGCGTCCAGGCGGCGGGCCGCCGGCACTGCGCGGACCAGAACCTGCATAACCCGGACCGCCCGCGTGAGGCTGGCCGCCGGTCTGTAGCGCGGGCCGGGCAGCCTGCTGCGGCGGCGGCCCCTTGCGCATGTTCTGCGGCGGCGCACCTCCGCTCGGCCCGGGCGATGGCTGGGCGGCGTCTCTCGGCGGCCGGGCGTCCTGAGCCTGCGCCGGGACGGCGAGCAATGACATGGCCGAAACCAAGGGAATGATGATCTTGATGCGACTGGACGCACTCATGCGTGCTTGCCCCTACTCTCTCGATTGCCGTCGATGGCCGTGATGCCTGGCGCGATAGACGATTCGGCTCGCGCTGAGCTGATGCCGGCTGACATGACTGACCTGCTTTGGTCGGCCAAGTCCCGTTACAAATGATTAAGATCACGACATTTTTTCGTCCGCGCGGGCCGCTCTGGAGTGCCTCTACCGGGCCGGCTCGATCACATTGCAGTTGCTTCGCCCGGACATCAGGCAGTCCTGCATCTTGCTCGCGGAGGTGAGATCGCGGGCGAGCCACCAGCCGACGCCGAGGATGACAATCGCGATGATCAAGCCGGCGATGGCGCCGCGGCGGTTGTCACCGGATTGAGGTTTTGGAGGGGATTTGAGCTTCGCGCCCGGTTTGGGCTTAGGCTCGGGCTTGGCTTCGGACTTGGACATGGCTGACCGATCACGGGGCGAGCGGGCTTTATCACCTCTGCGGCGTGGCGTCACATCCCGCCCAGCTTCTTAGCCTCGGGTCGGGCGGATTGCTTCCTTGCGCGAGGTTTCGGCCGCCGGGATCGCCTGCTGGGCCCGCGGTGCGCAGGTCGTGAGCACAAACGCAGTCTGGGTGCATTCCCAATCTGCACCCAGGACGGCACTTTCGATCGGCTGCGGGCTGGCGAAGAGCAGCGTGACAGCAGCCAGGGCTGCCACCGCGACGGCGATTGCGAGCGCCTTCAGGCTCAGTCTTGAGATCGTCATGCCCGTGCTCCGCGTCTCATACCAGGCGGGACGCTAGGCGCCGCCCTGGTGCCCCTTATGAGGGGCATCACAATTCGGCAGTTTTTCGGGGCTACGAGAGATCGTCGGGGGCGGCGATTTTCGTCTACCTGATCGGCTGCGATTATAGGTGGCATCACGGCGCGCGCCGATGTACACGCATCTGCGTCGCGCGGCGCCCGCTATGCCCAGCCGACGTACCAACAGGCAGTGATGTAGGATCGAAAGCGAGGATGACAAGGTTCGCCGATGAGTGGATTTAGGGAACCAGGCTTCTCCGACCGGCAAAAGGCGGCACAGGAAGCACGCAAAAACCTTTTGAACAAATTCAAGTCGCAGCCGGGGCCGGATGATCCCGCGGTTGTGGCGAAGCGTGCGGAGCGCGAGGCCCTTGCGGCCAAGCGCGCCGAGGCAAAGGCTGCGCGCGAGACGGAAAAGGCCGAGCAGAAGCGCCTTCAAGAAGAGGCTGCCGCGCTCGAGGCCGCGCGGATCGCCCGCGAAGCCGAAGAAGCCGTCGCGAAGGCCGCCGAAGCCGAGGCCGATCAAAAGGCCAAGCGAGACGCCCGCTACGCCGCCCGCAAGGCGAAGCGCAAGTAACGTTCGCAAGTCACGTTCAATTGAATTTGGACTGAAACAATACTCCGGGGGCGGTCTACGTGACCGCCCCCGGATTTTTGGCGCGCGTCTGGCTGTCGCAAGCGCCGCCTCGACGATGGAAGATCAGTGCTTCTTCATCATCCCGTCGTCTTTCTTCATCCCGTCCTTCGACATCGTGTCCTTCTTCATGCCGTCGTCCTTGGACATGGTGTCCTTCTTCATGCCGTCCTTGGACATCGTGTCCTTTTTCATCATGCCGTCATCCTTGCCCATCTTGTCCTGGGCAAAGGCGGCCGGCGACAGCGCGAGGCCGAGCGAGAGAACGGCCGCCGAAACGCCGAGCGCGATGCGGGTACGAATGGTCATGACTGGTCTTCCCTTCGAGATGATGTTTGTCAGCGACGGACGCCGCTATCTGATCTCGACGGATTGCCACGGGGCGTTGTTACGCGACCGCTGATAAATTTCTGCGCCCCCGCCGCCCCTTCGTTGGACGGATGCAGAAACACCCAGAAGTGTGCAACGCAGCATGGTCGACACTTGCCGCGGCATTCGGTCTCGAACTATCAGACTAGAGAACATTGTCTGAAAGACCGGCTAGGATGGGCCTCAGCACGGTCTCAAAGACCCGCCCAAAATCACAGCAAGCAAGAACCGTCCAAGAAACGTCCAAAGGGAATCACACCATGCTCACGCGCCGCCACTTGATCGCGACCGCCGTCGCCGCACCCGCCATTCTCCGTTTCAGCACCGGCACCGCGCATGCCGCGACCACGCTGAAGATCTCGCATCAATTCCCGGGCGGCACCGTTGACAAGGGCGATTTCCGCGACCGGCTCTGCCGCATGTTCGCCGCCGAAGTCGCCAAGCGCAGCAACGGCGACATCGCCGCCGAAATCTATCCGAACTCCTCCCTGATCAAGACCAACGCGCAGTTCTCCGCGATGCGCAAGGGCGCGCTCGACATCAGCCTCTACCCGATGCCCTACGCCGGCGGCGAATTGCCGGAAACAAATATCGGCCTGATGCCGGGCCTCGTCACCACCTACGACCAGGGCATGCGCTGGAAGAAGGAGCCGGTCGGCAAGGCGTTGACCGACTTCCTCGCCGACAAGGGCATCATCCTGCTCAGCTGGGTGTGGCAGGCCGGCGGCGTCGCCAGCCGCTCCAAGCCGATCGTGGCCCCCGAAGATGCCAAGGGTCTCAAGGTGCGCGGCGGCTCGCGCGAGATGGACATGGTGCTGCAGACCGCCGGCGCATCCGTGCTGTCGGTGCCCTCGAACGAAATCTACGCAGCGATGCAGACGGGGGCCTGCGATGCCGGCATCACCTCCTCGACCAGCCTGATCTCGTTCCGCCTCGAAGAGGTCGCGAAATCGCTGACCTCGGGCGCAGGCGCGTCCTACTGGTTCATGCTCGAGCCGCTGATGATGTCGAAGGCGATCTTCGACAAGCTGCCGAAGAACCAGCAGGACGTCCTGCTCGCGGTCGGCACCGAGCTCGAAGCCTTCGGCCGCAAGGGCGCGCAGGACGACGACGTCGAGGTCGCCAAGGTCTACGAGAAGGCCGGCGCCAAGGTCTCGGCGCTCGATGCCGCGACCGTCGGCAAGTGGCGCGACATCGCCCGCGACACCGCATGGAAAGACTACGGCGCCAAGACCGCGACCTCGGCCAACCTGCTCAAGCTCGCGACCGACGTCGCCGCATGAGCCACGGTCCGCTTCCGGATCGTGACGACCAGGCCAACGCTGCCGCAAGGACTGGCCTTGCGGCGGCGATCGATCGCGGTCTCGCCATCCTCAACAACATCATCGTCGTGTTCGCCGCGATTGCGCTGATCGCCGCCTGCGCCATCCTGAGCTACAGCGTGCTCAGCCGCGCCTTGTTCAAGGCCGCCAATTACTGGCAGGACGAGGCTGCGGTGTTCCTGCTGGTCGGCGCCACCTTCATGACCGCCGCCTACGTACAGCAGAACCGCGGTCACATCGGCATCGAGGCCTTCGTCGGCCTGCTCTCGCCGCTGGCGAACCGGATCAGGCTGTGGCTGGTCGACGCCGTGACGCTTCTGTTCTGCGCTTTCTTCGCCTGGAAGTCGTGGACGCTGGCGCATGAAGCCTATGTCGACGGCCAGGTCTCGAACTCGATGTGGTCGCCGCCGCTGGCCATCCCCTATTCGCTGATGGCGTTCGGCATGAGCCTGCTCTGCGTCCAGATCTTCGTGCAGCTTGCGCTGCCTTTCGCTGGAGCCAGGCGTTCATGAGCGTTTTCGGTATCGGCCTCGCATACGGAATTGCGACGCTGGTCGTGATGTTTTCGGGCATGCCGATTGCGTTCGCGCTCGGCGCGGTCGCGGTCGTGTTCATGGGCATCTACATGCCCGCCGCCTCTCTCGATACGGTGACGCAGAACGTCTACGAGGAAATGGCCTCGATCACGCTGCTGTCGATCCCGCTCTTCATCCTGAAGGGCGCCGCGATCGGCAAGTCTCGCGCGGGCCAGGATCTCTATTCGGCTCTGCACGCCTGGCTGCACCGCGTCCCCGGCGGCCTCGGCGTCGCCAATGTGTTTGCCTGCGCGCTGTTTGCGGCGATGGCGGGCTCCTCGCCCGCGACCTGCTCGGCAATCGGCTCGGCTGGCATCCCCGAGATGCGCAAGCGCGGCTATTCCGGTGGTTTTGCCGCGGGCATCATCGCCGCCGGCGGCACGCTCGGCATTCTGCTCCCGCCGTCGATCACCATGATCCTGTTTGCGGTCGCCGCCGAAAAATCGCTGGGACGGCTGTTCCTCGCCGGCATCGGGCCCGGCCTGCTGCTGGTCTCGCTGTTCGGCGTCTACGCCGTGATCCGCTTCCGCCAGGAATACGCCGCGGCCGAAGCGATCTACAAGAACGGCGGGCCGGAAGCTGCGATCCTCGCCCGCGACGAGTACACGCTTGCGGAACGCTTCAGCGTGCTGCCACGCGTAATCCCCTTCGTGCTGCTGCTCACCGGCGTCATGATCGCGCTCTATGGCGGCTACGCCACGCCGTCGGAGACTGCCGGCCTCGGCGGTCTCCTGGCGCTGGCGCTGATCGCGGCGATCTACAGCGTGTGGCGGCCGAGCGACCTCGCCCCGATCCTGAAATCGACGATCCGGGAATCGACCATGCTGATGATGATCATCGGCATGTCGCTGCTCTATTCCTACGTGATGAGCTATCTGCACATCTCGCAATCGGCCGCCGAATCCGTCGTCGCGATGCATCTGCCGCGCTGGGGCCTCTTGTTCGCGATCCTCGTCATGGTCGTCGTGCTCGGCTTCTTCCTGCCGCCGGTCTCGATTATTCTCATGACCGCGCCGATCATCCTGCCGCCGCTCCGTGCCGCCAATTTCGACATCATCTGGTTCGGCGTCGTCATGACCATCGTGATGGAGATGGGACTGATCCATCCACCCGTCGGGCTCAACATCTTCGTCATCCGCAACGTCGCGCCGGACATTCCCCTGCGCGAGGTGATCTGGGGCACGCTTCCTTTCGTGCTCTTGATGATGCTCGCGGTGCTGCTGCTGTGCTTCGTGCCGGGCATCTCGACCGCACTGCCGGACCTGGTGATGGGGCCGGACGGGAGCAGGTAGCGGCAATCGCAAGTGCTGTAGGGTGGGCAAAGGCGCGCAGCGCCGTGCCCACCACCTCTCTGTGCTTCCGCGAAAAGTGGGGGGGGGGGGGGGGGGGGGGGGACCCCCCCCCCCCCCCCCGACAAAAAAACGCAAAACCCCCCCCCCGCCCCCGCCCGGGGCCCCCC
>NZ_JBVVPQ010000023.1:93038-104863 GCF_055811695.1 Bradyrhizobium sp. MI1.3
CCCGGCGGGGGGGGTGGGGGGGGCCCGGTGGTTCCTTGCCCGCCCCGGCGGGGGGGGGGGGGCGCGCCCCCCCCGCGCCCCCCCCCCCCCCCCCCACCTCTCTGTGCTTCCGCGAAAAGTGGTGGGCACGCTTCGCTTTGCCCACCCTACCAGCGCGTCGATTACGACTCGCGCTTCCGCCGCGACTTCGGCGCGAGCGTGCCGCCACCCACCACCTGCAGCAGATCTTTGCGCACGGCTTCAATGTGACGCTCCAAAAACCGGCAGGCCTCCTCGATCTTCTGCGCGCGGCAGAGCGCGATCAGATGGGCATGCTCCTTCTCCGCCGTGCCCATCGCCTTGGTGTTGGAGAGCTGAAGCCGCGTGTAGCGGTCGCTGGTCTGGAGCAGTGACAGCACGATCGCCCGGGTGCGGGGCTGCGGCGCGTGGATGTAGAGCGCCATGTGGAAGTCGGCATTGAGCTGCCCCCATTCGCTGACGTTGCGGGCCTTGATCGCCTTCTCGAAGCTTTTGTGGATGTCGTCGAGCCCTGCGAAATCCTCCGCCGTGAACCGGGGAGCCGAGTGCGCCAGCAGCCGCGGCTCCAGGATCCGGCGCAGGTCGAAGACGTCGTTGATCTCGTCCAGTGACAGCTCGGAGACGATGGCGCCCTTCTGCGGAACGATCCGCACCAGGCCTTCCGCTTCGAGCTGAAACAGCGCCTCGCGCACGGGGATACGGCTGACGCCATAGGCCTCGCCGAGCGCATCCTGGCGCAGTTGCGATCCGGCCGGATAGGTCCCGTCGAGGATTGCTTGCCGGAGCTGGTCGACGATCGCAGCCGACAGGGTGCGATGCTTCAGAGGCAGTTTCATCCGATCTTCCGTCCCTCTCCGACTCGGCCGGCCGGAACGGTCCCTGTCTTGCATGTTGAGGTCATCGCGTCCCCGCAAAAAGCGCGTGCACGCCTTCGACGCAATCCGCGATTCCATTTGACAGCCAAAATGTATAAATTATACATTCGGCCATCGCACGACAAATCTTGCGGGCAATGGGGCCTCTTCATGATCGAGCAGACGATGCCGGCCACGCGCGCGTTCAGCGTTCGACGCATGGTCGTCCGCGCCTCCTGCGCCCTGCTCGCCGTCGAGCGGATCGCATTGATGGGCCTGATGTACCTGCTCACCGCCCTGATCCTGGTCAACGTCGTCACCCGCTACTCGCATTTCCCGATCTACTGGATCGACGAGTCCGCGGTCTATTGCGTGGTCTGGCTGACATTCGTCGGCGCCTCCGCGATGACGCGGCTGCGGCTCGATTTCGCGGTGACGATGCTGACGGAACGTCTTTCGCTCCGCGCCCAGAAGATCGCGAAGGTGATCTCGACCGGCCTCGTCGTCGTGTTCGGTCTCGCCCTGATCGTCACCTGCGTGCTTTGGATGGACCCGATTGGCCTCGCCCGCGCCGGCTTCGACGGGCGCAAGCTGGCGGCCCAGACCTTCAATTTCCTCTACACGGAGCATACCCAGACGCTGAACTGGCCGACCTGGGTGCTCTATCTGACGCTGCCGATCTTCGCGGTGTCGATGACCGTGCATGGTCTCGCCAATTTGCTGGAAGATCTCGAACTGGTCCCGCGCATCCCACCGAAGGGCTTTGCGCTCTCCGAGCTCGACGGGGTCAACTGATGATCACGTCGGCAGCCTTCCTCGCGATCATGCTGGTCGGCGTACCGATCGGTCTCTGCCTGTGTCTCGCCGGCCTGGTCTACATCGCCGCATCCGGCAATCCGGTGCTGTTCCAGTCCTATCCGCTCCAGCTGTTCGGCGGCGTCGACAGCTACGGCCTGATCGCGATCCCGCTCTTCATCCTGATCGGCGAGATCATGAACGGCGGCGGCATCACGCGGCGCATCGTCGACATGGCGATGGCCTTCGTCGGCTCGCTCAAGGGCGGCCTCGCCTACGTCAACATCCTCGCCAACATGTTCATCTCCTCGATCCTGGGGTCAGCGACCGCACAGGTCGCGATCATGGCCCAGATCATGGTGCCGGAGATGGAGAAGAAGGGCTACGACAAGACGTTTGCGGCGGGCTTGACCGCCTATGGCGGCATGCTCGGTCCGATCATTCCGCCCTCGGTGATGTTCGTGGTCTACAGCGTGCTCGCACAGGTCTCGGTCAGCGACATGCTGATCGCCGGCATCGTGCCCGGCGTGATCCTCACGGTGATGTTTTGTGTCGTCATTGCGCTGATGGGATACGTCTACAACTATCCGCGCGCCGACTATCAGACGCCGCGGCAGCGCGTGGCGACGATCCTGCGGACCTCGCCCACCCTACTGATCCCGATCGTCATCGTCGGCACCATCCTCGGCGGTCTCGCCAACGCGACGGAATCCGCCGCCGTCGGCGCCGTTGCCGCAGCCCTGGTCGGAAAGTTCTGGACCAGGGAGTTCGAATTCTCGCAGTTGCCGCAGATGATGCTGCGCAGCGCGATCTATTCGGCGATCGTGCTGTTCCTGGTGGCCGCCGCGGCGGTGTTCTCCTGGGTGCTGATCTTCGGCAAGGTGCCGCAGGAAACCGCCGCCTGGATCCAGACGGCCGCCAAGGACCCGATCAGCTTCATGCTGATCTGCAATGTCATCCTGCTGGTGATCGGCACCGTCATCGACGGCATTCCCGGCCTGATCATGACGGTGCCGATCTTGCTGCCTGTTGCAACCGACGTCTATCACATCGATCCCAGGCATTTCGGCGTCGTGGTGGTGATCAACCTCGTGCTCGGCCTGTTGTCGCCGCCGGTCGGGCTCTGCTTCTTCGTCGCGGCCGCTGTCACCGGCGCCAAGCCCGGCAAGATGTTCATGGTGACGCTGCCGTTCTTCGTCATCTCCTGCGTCCTGCTGGTGCTGCTCTCGCTCTATCCGTCACTCTCGCTGATCCTGATCAAATAGGCCCGTCCAAAAGGAAGCCCGACCATGCCGCTTTCACGCCGCCGCTTTCTCGCAGCCAGCGCCGCCGCATCGGTGTTCGCGCCGTCGTTGGCGCTCGCCCAGGCCAAGGAATTCCGTCTCGGCCTGATTACGCCGAACGGCCATTCCTGGAACAAGGCTGCGCTCAAATTCGGTGAAGATCTCAAGGCGGCGACCAACGGCCGCCTGACCCTGACCGTATTTCACTCCGGCCAGCTCGGCAACGAGCCCGCGATGATGCAGCAATTGCAGTCCGGCGCGCTCGACATGGGCTTCGTCCAGGCCGCAGAGCTCGGCTCGCGCGTGCCGCACATTGCAGCGATCAATGCGCCCTACATCGTCCGCTCGACGCCCGCAGTGGCGAAATTCGTACGGCATCCGGCGGCGGTGAAGCTGTTCGAGGTGCTGCCGCAGGAGACCGGAACGATCGGGCTCGGCTGGGGCATCACCGGCATGCGGGCGGTATTCTCCTCAAAGGACCTGACTTCGCTCGCCGACATCAAAGGCATGAAGCTGCGCATCAATCCGACGCCGGTCTATCGCGATTTCTATTCCTCGCTGGGTGCAGCTCCGACGCCGATCCCGACGCCGCAGGTGTTCGACGCGATGGCCAATGGCCAGGTCGACGGTCTCGAGGCTGATCTCGAATTCTCCTGGAACCAGCGCTTCGACAAGGTGTCGAAGGTGATCCTGCAGATGAACGCCGTCTTCATGCCGATGGCCGCAGTGCTCTCGGGCCGGGTCTGGCAGTCGCTCCCCGCCGCCGACCGCGAGCTGATCGCCAAGACCGTCAAGTCGACGCTGGATGCGCAGATCGACGAATTGGCCTCCAACGAGCCCGCGCTGATCGAGAATTTCCGCAATGCCCCGATCCCGATCCGCCAGGTGCCGGCCGGCGATACCGAAGCCGTCATTGCCGAGTTCGACAAGATCTGGCTGCCGAAGGCGCCCGTCCTCGCCGAGCTGCGCAAGGTCGGCGCCACGCTCTGACCCCAACCGCCATCCCCTTCCAAGAACCCCGGCGGATCCAGCCCCCCGCCGGCCAAATCCACTCGGAGTCAAATCATGAGCCGCCGCGTTTCCTGGGAGGGCGTCTTCCCGGCCGTCACCACGCAATTCCACGACGATCTCTCGCTCGACATCGACGCGACCGCGAAGGTGATGGACGGACTGATCCGTGATGGCGTCTCCGGCCTGATCGTCTGCGGCTCGGTCGGCGAGAACACCTCGCTGGAGCGCAAGGAGAAGGTCGCGATCATGGAGACGGCGAAATCCGTTGCGGCCGGCCGCGTGCCCGTGCTGTGCGGCATCGCCGAATTCACCACGGCCTTCGCAGTCGAAACCGCGAAGGAGGCCGCGCGCGTCGGCATCGACGGCGTGATGGTGATGCCGGCCCTGGTCTATTCGTCCAAGCCGCACGAGACCGCCGCGCATTTCCGCGCCGTCGCCACCGCGACGGACCTGCCGGTGATGCTCTACAACAATCCGCCGATCTACAAGAACGACGTCACCCCCGACATTCTGGCCACGCTCGCCGACGTCGAGACCGTCGTCTGCTTCAAGGATTCCTCGGGCGACACAAGGCGCTTCATCGACACCAGGAACATGGTCGGCGATCGCTTCGTGCTGTTCGCCGGCCTCGACGACGTCATCGTCGAGAGCATCGCCATGGGCGCCGTGGGGTGGGTGTCCGGCATGTCGAACGCCTTTCCGCGCGAGGGCGAGACGCTGTTTCGCCTGGCCAAGGCCGGACGCTATGCCGAGGCGATGCCGCTCTACGAATGGTTCATGCCGCTCTTGCATCTCGACGCACGCCCGGACCTCGTCCAGTGCATCAAGCTGTGCGAGCACATCATGGGCCGCGGCACCGCGCTGACCCGCCCGCCCCGCCTCGCGCTGCTGCCGCAGGAGAAGGCCGAGGTCGAGGCGATGATGGCCAAGGCGCTCAAGAGCCGGCCGCGCCTGCCCGATGTTGGGTTGAAGGCAGCCTGAGCGCACGTAGGGTGGGCAAAGCGAAGCGTGCCCACCACTGAGATCGAAATCGTGGAAAGATGGTGGGCACGGCGCTATGCGCCTTTGCCCACCCTACGAAGCTGCCCGCTTCTTCCTTGCATTCAGTGCGGACGCCACGCGGCTCACGGGCGGTTTGCCGAGCACGCGACTCATCTCGTTCGTGACAGCCAGCAGCTTCTCCATATCAACGCCGGTCCTGATTCCCATGCCCTCGAGCATGTAGACGACGTCCTCGGTCGCAACGTTGCCCGTCGCGCCCGGCGCGTAGGGGCAGCCGCCGAGGCCGCCGGCGGCGGCATCGATGACGTGGACGCCTTCCTCCATCCCCGCATACAGATTGGCGAGCGCCTGGCCGTAGGTGTCGTGGAAATGCATCGAGAGATTGGCGGGCGGGATGTTGGCGCTGACCGCGCGCAGCATCTCCTTGGCTTTATCAGGCGTGCCGACGCCGATGGTGTCGCCGAGCGAGATTTCGTAGCAGCCGAGCTCCCACAGCGTGGTGGCGAGATCGGCGACGGCTTTCGGCTTGATCTCGCCGTCGAAGGGACAGCCCAGCACGCAGGAGATATAGCCGCGTACCTTGACACCATCAGCCTTGGCGCGCGCCAGCACCGGCTTGAACCGTTCGATGGACTCCGCGACCGTGCAATTGATGTTGGCCCGCGAAAAGCCTTCGGAAACCGCGGCGAACACCGAGACGATCTTGGCGCCGGCCGCGCGCGCGGCGTCATAGCCCTTCTCGTTCGGCACCAGCACGTGGAATTCGGCACCGGTCAAATGGCTGACGCCGCGCAGCACGGCATCCGAGCTCGCCATCTGCGGGATCGCCTTGGGCGAGACGAAGGCGCCGACCTCGACCGTATTGAGGCCAGCCGCGACCAGCGCCTCGATGAAGGCGATCCGCGCCTCGACGCTGACCGCCGTCTTCTCGTTCTGCAGGCCGTCGCGGGGCCCCATTTCGATGATGCGGACGGGGTCGCTCATCTCATTCTCCGGAAGGCTCGACCACGGCGAGCTCGATGCCCTCCTGGACGATGTCGCCGACCTTGCATTTGATCGACTTCAGCACGCCGGCATAGGGCGCGCGCAGCGTCTGCTCCATCTTCATCACTTCCAGCGTCAGGATCGGCGCGCCCTTCTCGAGCTTGGCCCCCTCCTCCGCCAGCACGGCGACGACGGTGCCCGGCAAGGGCGCTGCGATCTTATCCGCGCCGGCCTGCTCCTCGGTCTCGCCGCCGAACGGATCGACCCAATGCAGGTCGAAGCGCCCGTTGCGCGTGCGCAAATACAGCTCATGACCGTCGATCACGGCCGCGACCGACGATTTGACGCCGTCGAGAGTCAGATCGAAGCCGCCGTCGCGAGGCGCAATCGCAAACGCCAGCTCGCGTTCGCCGATCACCAGTGTGGACGGGCCGCTGCCGTAGTTCAGCACAACCTTCTGCTCGGGTCCGTGGCCAACGCGGAACGTAAAGTTGCGCTGGCGGCGGCCGACCGGCATCCAGCCAAAGGTTTGCCAGGGCGAATTCGCGTCCGCCTGCGCAGCCTGCCGCTCGTTGTTGATCACAGCGGCCACGGCGGCGCAGAGCTCGAGCTCGCCGGGCGCCGGCGGTGCCTGCGTCAGGACCGCAAGCTCGCGTTCGATGAAGCCGGTGTCGATCGCGTTCGCTCTCACCTTCGGATGCGTCATCAGCGCCGACAGGAACGGGATGTTGCTGACGATCCCGCGGACGTCGGACTCTTCCAGCCCGCGGTTCAGCCGCTCGATCGCGACCTCCCGCGTCGGCGCCCAGGCGATCATCTTCGCTAGCATCGCATCGTAGTACGGCGAGACGGCGTCGCCCTCGCGATAGCCAGCGTCGATGCGCAGGCCGCCGGTTTCCGCGGGCAACCGCCAGGTCGAGATCTTGCCGACCGAAGGCATGAAGTTCTTGGTCGGGTTCTCCGCGTAGACCCGAGCCTCAACCGCATGTCCGTTGAGCTTGATCTGATCTTGTTTGAGCGGCAGCGCCTCGCCGAAGGCGACCCGCAACTGCCACTCGACCAGATCGATCCCGGTGATCAGCTCGGTCACGGGATGCTCGACCTGAAGGCGCGTGTTCATCTCGATGAAGAACACGTCCTTGCCGTCGGAGACGAACTCGATGGTGCCGGCGCCGACATAGTTGACGGCTCCGGCCGCCTTTCGCGCAGCGGCGCAGACCGTCTCGCGCTGGGCCGCATTGAGCGTCGGCGACGGCGCCTCCTCGATCACCTTCTGGTGCCGCCGCTGCAACGTGCATTCGCGCTCGAACAGCGAGAGCAGATTGCCATGGCTATCGCCGACGATCTGCACCTCGATATGGCGGGGGTTATCGACGTATTTTTCGATCAGCATGCGGTCGTCGCCGAACGCGGCTTTTGCTTCCCGCTTCGCGCTGACGATTGCAGGCGCAAGTTCATCCACGGAGCGAACGATGCGCATGCCACGGCCGCCGCCGCCGGCGGACGCCTTTACCAGAATGGGGAAACCGACTTTCTCGGCCGCCTTCGCCAGCGTCGCATCGTCCTGGGCCTCGCCGTGATAGCCGGGCACCAGCGGTACGCCGGCCTTCTCCATCAGCGCCTTGGAGCCGGACTTCGAGCCCATCGCGGTCATCATCGCGGCGGTCGGGCCGACGAAGACCAGGCCGGCGTCGAAGCACGCCTGCGCAAACTCGGCGTTCTCAGATAGGAAGCCGTAGCCGGGATGGACCGCCTCCGCGCCGGTCTTTCGCGCGGCCCCGATCAGCCGCTCGACATTGAGATAGCTGTCGCGAGCGCGTGCGGGTCCGAGCAGTACGGCCTCGTCGGCGAGCGCGACATGCATCGCCTCGCGGTCGGCCTCGGAATAGACCGCGACGGTGCGCAGGCCCATGGCGCGCGCGGTGCGGATCACCCGGCAGGCGATCTCGCCGCGGTTGGCGATCAGGAGCGTGCGAAAACGACGGTAGAGCTTTGAGCGGTCCATCGCATCACATCCTGAACAGGCCAAATTTCGTCGGCTCGATCGGCGCATTCGACGCGGCCGAGAGGCCAAGGCCGAGCACCAGCCTTGTATCGGCCGGGTCGATCACGCCGTCGTCCCAGAGCCGCGCGGTCGCGTAATACGGGTGCCCCTGGCTCTCATATTGCGCGCGGATCGGCTCGCGGAATTTATCTTCGTCTTCTTTCGACCAGCTGTCGCCCTTGGCCTCGATATTGTCGCGGCGGACCTGGCTCAGCACCATCGAGGCCTGCTCGCCGCCCATCACCGAGATGCGGGCGTTCGGCCACATCCAGAGGAAGCGCGGTGAGTAGGCGCGACCGCACATGCCGTAATTGCCGGCGCCATAGGAGCCGCCGATCACGACGGTGAATTTCGGCACCGACGCCGTCGCGACCGCCGTCACCAGCTTGGCGCCGTCACGCGCGATGCCGCCGGCCTCGTACTTCTTGCCGACCATGAAGCCGGTAATGTTCTGCAAAAACACCAGCGGAATGCCGCGCTGGCAGCACAGCTCGATGAAATGCGCCCCCTTCAGCGAACTTTCACTGAAGAGAATGCCGTTGTTGGCGATGATGCCAACCGGAAAACCCCAGATGTGAGCGAAGCCGCACACCAGCGTCGTGCCGTAGAGCTTCTTGAACTCGTCGAATTCGGAGCCATCAACCACGCGCGCAATGATGTCGCGCACGTCGAACGGCTTGCGCCCGTCGACGGGCACCACGCCGTAGATCTCCTCCGCCGCAAACAAGGGATCACGCGCCGGATGCATGTTGAGGTTCGGTCGCACCGATGGTTTCAGCGTGCCGACAATGCGGCGGGCGATGCCGATCGCGTGCGCGTCGTTCTGGGCGTAATGATCGGTCACGCCCGATTGCCGCGAATGCACGTCGGCGCCGCCGAGCTCTTCCGCGGTCACCACTTCGCCCGTCGCCGCTTTCACCAGCGGCGGCCCGCCGAGGAAGATGGTGCCTTGATTGCGCACGATGATGCTCTCGTCCGACATCGCGGGGACATAGGCGCCGCCGGCCGTGCAGGAGCCCATCACGATGGCAATCTGCGGGATGCCTTGCGACGACATCTGGGCCTGGTTGTAGAAGATGCGGCCGAAATGACGCTCGTCCGGAAAGATCTCGTCCTGCAGCGGCAGGAAGGCGCCGCCGGAATCCACCATGTAGACGCAGGGAAGATTGTTCTGCCGCGCCACGTCCTGCGCGCGCAGATGCTTCTTCACGGTCATGGGATAATAGGTGCCGCCCTTGATGGTGGCATCGTTGGCAACGATCACGCATTCGCGACCCGCGATGCGCCCGACCCCGGTGACAACGCTGGCCGAATGCACGTCGCCGCCATAGAGGCCATAGGCCGCGAGCGGCGACAGCTCCATGAACGCGGTGCCGGGATCGACCAAGAGGTCGACGCGCTCCCGCGCCAGCATCTTGCCGCGCGAGGTATGGCGGTTGCGCGAGACCTCACCGCCGCCGCCGGCGACCTGGCTCAGCTTTTCGCGCAGATCCGCGACGAGGCTGCGCATGGCCTCGGAATTGCGTGCAAAGTCCGACGAAGACGTATCGATGCTGGAATGGAGCGGCATGTTGATTCCAATTGCGTGAAGGTTTTAAGCCGTCTCAGCCATCAATTCGCGGCCGATCAGCATGCGGCGGACCTCGGAAGTCCCCGCGCCGATCTCGTAGAGCTTGGCGTCGCGCCAGAGCCGTCCGACCGGAAATTCGGAGGTGTAGCCGACCCCGCCAAGCGCCTGGATCGCCTCGCCCGCCATCCACGTCGCCTTCTCCGCGGAATAGAGGATCGCAGCCGCCGCATCCTTGCGCAAGCTGCGTGCGTGATCGGCGCGGTCGCAGGCACGCCCCACCGCATAGACATAGGCGCGCGTGGCCTGCCAGGTCGCGTACATGTCGGCGAGCTTGCCCTGCATGAGCTGGAAGTCGCCGATCGGCTGGCCGAACTGCTTGCGCTCGTGCATGTAGGGCACCACCGCGTCCATGCAGGCCGCCATGATCCCGAGCGGGCCGCCGGAGAGGACCGTGCGCTCATAGTCGAGGCCGGACATCAGCACCCTGACGCCCTCGCCGACCTTGCCAAGCACGTTCTCCTCCGGCACCTCGCATTCGTCGAAGAACAGTGGATAGGTGTTGGAGCCGCGCATGCCGAGCTTGTCGAGATGCTGGCCGTGGCTGAAGCCCTTGGCCCCCTTCTCGACCAGGAAGGCGGTCATGCCGCGCGGGCCCGCTTCCGGATCGGTCTTGGCATAGACCACCAGCACGTCGGCATCGCCGCCATTGGTGATCCACATCTTCGAGCCGTTGAGCACGTAGCGGTCGCCGCGCTTGTCGGCGCGCAGTTTCATGGACACAACGTCGGAGCCGGCGCCGGGCTCGGACATCGCGAGCGCGCCGACATACTCGCCGGAGATCAACTTCGGCAGATAACGCTCGCGCTGCGCATCACTGCCGTTGCGGCGGATCTGGTTGACGCAGAGATTGGAATGGGCACCGTAGGAGAGACCGACCGCGGCCGAGCCGCGCGAAATCTCCTCCATCGCGACGATATGGGCGAGATAGCCCATGTTGGAGCCGCCATATTGCTCCGGCGCGGTCATGCCAAGCAGGCCGAGGTCGCCGAGGCGCTTCCAGAGGTCCGCCGGGAACAGATTGGCTTTCTCGATATCGGCGGCACGCGGGGCGATCTCCGCCTCCACGAAGGCGCGCAGCGTGTCGCGCAGCATGCCGATATCTTCGCCCAGATCGAAATCGATGCTCGGAATATTCAAGGCGATTCCTCCGTCTTTTGGGGACCGAACCTAGCGGCATCGGGGCCCTTCTGCGGTCGAAAAGGTTGCATTTTCCGCCAAACTTGGCGAGGATTTTCCCAGAGGATTTCCGATGCCTTTTCAAGTCGCAACCGCGATCCCGCGCCGCGCCGTGACCCCAGCCGCCTTCGTCCGCGGGGTCGTTGCCGCTTACGAACGTTACGGCCGCGATCCGACCGAGGCGCTGAGCCGGGGTCAGGTAACGCCAGACCTTGTCAATTCTCCGGGTGGACGGGTCACGGCCGGCCAGTTCGAGGCGCTGGCGGGCCATGCCATGCGCGAGCTCGATGACGAGGCGCTCGGCTGGTTCTCGCGCCGGCTGCCCTTCGGCACCTACGGCATGCTGTGCCGCGCCTCGATCACCGCCCCGACGCTGGAGGTCGCGCTCAAGCGCTGGTGCCGGCACCATCGTCTGCTCACCGAGGACGTGCTGCTCGATCTCGCGGTCGGCAAGGAGACCGCAGTCGTGTCCATCCGTGAACTGCGCGACCTTGGATCTCTACGCGAATTCTGCCTGGTCACCCTGCTTCGCTATGTTCTTGGCTTTTCCTGCTGGGCCGTGGATTCCAGGATCGCGCTCCGCGCCGCGGAATTCCCGTACGCCGAGCCCGGCCATGTCTCGGTCTATCCCACCATCTTTTGCCGAAACATCCGCTTCGATGCGGACCGTGCTTCCATCACCTTCGACAAGCATTATCTGTCGCTGCCGCTCACCCGTAGCGCGGCGGACCTCGACAACATGCTCAAGGGCGCGCTGCGGCTGACAGTGCTCCCCTATCGGCGCGACCGGCTGCTGGTCGAGCGCGTTCGCCGCGTGCTCCGCAATGCGCGCGGACGCAGTCTCGGAGCCGAGGATGTCGCAAGCGAGCTGGCACTCTCTACCCGCACCATGCATCGGCGCCTGAGCGAGGAGGCGACCTCATTGCGCGATCTCAAGGAAGAGGCAAAATTCGAGCTCGCCAAGCAGGAGCTGATGCGCGGTCGCAGCCCGATCAAGCGGATCGCGGAGATCGCCGGCTTCCGCAACG